>JAAAOD010000083.1 GCA_009908535.1 Verrucomicrobiota bacterium | reverse complement strand
GGCAGGCCCCGTTGCCGCCGGGTGAAGCCCTTGTCGCCCATGGGCTCCGCCCCGGTGGTGAGCCATTGGAGGGCCCGGTCGGCGGCGGCGTTGAAGCGGTTGCGCTGGGCGTCGAAGCCGGCGGGCAGGAAGCGCGCGGCGCGGCGCCAGGCGACGACCGCCTTGAGGGCGTCGGCGGGCAGGATGTCGTCCTCGTGCCCGAGGAGGTCGTGGGAAAGGGCCCCGGCAGGATGGCCGCGACCGGCCGCTTTTTCCTGTGTGCGGAGGAGGTATTCGCAACCGTGGACGATCTGCCAGAAGATCCGCTGGGTGGTTTCGGGCCTCAGTCTGGCGGAGGCGAATTCGATCAGATCGCAAAGGCCGAGAATCGTCGCGCTCTGTGTATTGCTCTCCTGCCAGACGCCGCCGGCATCCTGCCAGCCGGAGTTGGCGGGGGCGACGCGGGCGCGGGCTTCGAGCATTTCGACGGCCATCATTTCGACGGTGGCATTCCAGAGGATGCCGGAGCGGACGCGTAGGCCCTCTTCGGAAAAGACGACCTCGTCGCCATCGACCACCCGTACGGAATATTCGCCCTCGGCGAGCCCGGCGGGAAAAGTGGCGGTCCACCAATGCGCCTTCCACTGTTCGCCCTCGGCTACGCAATTGGCCTGAGCGACGGTCCCGCTCTCTGCGAGCAACTCGCACCGGGCGTCCTTGGAGAGAAAATCGGCGGCTTCCGCCCTGACGGCGATCTTTGCCGGAAAGGAAGGATCGTATCCGATTTGTGAGAAGAGAAGTCCTTTGGCCATGGCGATTCGAGGTTGGCGGTCAATCGGTAAACGCATCGAGGCAGGGATCGCCCTGCCGTCGCAGGTAGTCGATCAGGCGGTGCCGTAGGGCGGCCATCCGCTCGCTTTGGTCCGGATCGGACGAGAGGTCGTTCAGCTCGTGGGGATCGTTCTCAAGGTCGAACAGTTCGGTGCGCACGACGCCGCGATCGAAGACGGGGTCGGGGCGGTATTCGATGAGCTTCCAGCGCCGGTCGCGGATGGAGCGCATGGTGGCTCGGTCGGCGGCGCAGAGGTGCGTCCGGCCGTCGGCGGGGTTCGTCTGCAATCGCGGCCAGAGTGACTCGAAGTGGGTGCCTTGATCGTCGATGCCGGCCGCTTCGAGAAGGGTCGGGAAAAGGTCGTGCTGATGGACGAGGGCGTCGGAACGCCGGCCGGAGGGGATGTCCGGCCCGGCGAGAATGAGCGGGACGCGGAGGTCGTGCTCGTAGAGCGTCCATTTGCCCTGGAAGCCGTGGTGACCGGACGACTTTCCGTGATCGCCGCTGTGGGCGACGATGGTCTCGTCCAGCAAGCCTTTGCGCTCGAGGGCCTCGTGAATCCGGCGGATACCGTCGTCCATGTGGGCGGTCAGGGCGTAGAGCCCGGCGATCCACTCGCGCGCGGTCGCTTCGCTCACCGTCCAGCCCTCCGCGACGCGTTCCTTGCCGAGCAGGCCGCCGTTGTCGAAGGCGATGGTTTCCCGGAAATTTTCCGGCAGTTTCATCCGGTCTGCAGGATACCGCGCGTGCCATTCCGGCTCGGTTTCGAGCGGGTTGTGGGGGGCGTAGAACGGGACGAAGAGAAAGAAGGGCTTATCGCCGTCGTAGTTTTCGATGAAATTCACCGCCGCGTCGGTGAAGATCTCCACCCCGTGGCGCGGATCGTGGTAGCTGTTCCATGGGCCCCACTCGCCGGTGGCGTCGTAACCGTGCACGACGTGCTTCCAGTGTTCGCGACCGCGCCGCAGAAACTCCGGCCGCCCCCGCCCGTAGCCGCCCTTGGGGAGCAGCTTTTCCCGCATAAGGTCGATCTGAATGGCGTTTCCGCCGTGGAACCAGATGGCCTCGCCGTCGCCGAAATTACGATGGAAGGAGAAGGGCATGTTGTGCCACTTGCCGGTGGCGAAGGTGTGGTAGCCGTGACGGCGCAGCATCTCGCCGAGAAAGGGCGTGGCGGCGGGGTCGGGCTCGGGTGCTTCGAAGCGCTCGCAACCTTCCTCCCACCAGCCTTTGATGACGTTCGGGATGTTCCAGAAGTGCTGTCCGGTAAACAGCATGGCGCGGTTCGGCGCGCAGACCGCGCCGATGTGCGAGCCCGGATGGCTGGCGTTGTCGAAGATCGTGCCGCGGGCCGCGAGGGCGTCCATGGCGGGCGTTTTCAGCGTATCGTTTCCGGCGCAGCCCATGGCATAGGCGGGCTGGTCGTCGGCGAAGGTGAGAACGATGTTGGGTCGGGTTTTCATGAATTGGCTGTGCTTCGCGGGGTGTTTCGGGAGGAATACCTTCGACCTTTTGCCGTGTCAAAGCCTCAGCCGGTCTCGGATTGGCGGACGAGGAGAGCGGCTCCGATGGCTTGGGAGAGCTCGCCGAGACGGGCCTGGTGGAACCGCATTTTGCTGAAGTCGGTCCACACGTACTTCGCGGCAGCCTCCTTCATGCACTTGAAATAGCGTATGCGGAAGGCTTCGGTGGTGGCTTCGGGATCGACGATGCCGCCGCCGATGATGATATGGGTGGGATCGTAGGCGCGGTTGGCCATGGCGATGGCGTAGCCGAGGGCGGTGGCTTGAAGATCGAAAATTTCCCGGGCGAGGGCGTCGCCTTCCTGGGCGAGGCCGCGCAGGGAGAGGGCTTTTTCTTTGTCCGTCGCCGAGGACCGGTGCAAAGGGTGCTCGGGATAGCGGGGAAGGTAATGGCGAAGCAATTGCGGAAGCCCCGAGAGCGACGTGTAGGGTTCGATACAATTCCAATCGTAGCCGCAGCCGCACTGCAGGGGCGGCACATCGAAGAGTTCGACCGGGGCGGGCAGGTGGCAGAGGCAGGCGGCCGCGTGGTTGTCGCCGGGATCGAATTGGCCGTCGGCACGGACATAGGCGCAGCCAAGGCCGGAACCCGGAGAAAGCATGAAGACGGAGCCCCCATGCCCGGCCTGCACGACCCGTGCCTCGGCAAATCCGGCCAGCTGCCCGTCGTTGGCCGTCACCGTCGGGATCGTGCGGCCCGCCGCTTCGGCGACGGCGTCGGTGAGATCGTCAAGGAAGTGCCAGCCTTTCAGCGATTCCGGCATGTTCGGCATCTTGCCGAGGACACCGTAGTCGAGGTACGGTCCCGGTATGGCCAGCCCCACACCCGCGACATCGCTCCAGCGGAAGCCTTCGGCCCGCAGGAAGTCCGCCGCACCGCGCATCCAGCCGTCGACTATGGCCTGCGCGCCGTCCGTGCTCCGGGTGGAACTCTGTCGGAGGCGCGGGCTGACCGGCTCGCCGTCCGTATCGACCGCGCCGACCTTGGAAGTGGTGGCGCCACAGTCGATGCCGAGATAGATCTTTCCGGGCAGGTTCATGGGCTGACGCGCACGAAGGCTTTCAGCGTCGCGCATTCTTTGCCTTCGGCGGCTCCATGGGGACGGATAGTGTAGCGTCCGACGGCGGCCGGAATGATGAAGGTTTCGGCGTAGTGCACGACGAAGGCCGTGAAGGCCCCGGTCGGGCTCTCGACGATGGCTTCCTCGCCCTGCACGAGATTGATCACGTTGACACTCCTGCTCCCGGTATCGTGGTCGACTGCTTTGGTGAACCAGTGACGACGCGTTTCGATGAACTCGCTCGGGTAGAGGCCGGTGCGCTCTTCACGCCAGCCGTCGCCGTTGTCGATCGCTTCGAGCTGGTTGATCAGGTTTGCTTCGACCCATTTTTCACGACGGTCCCACTGAATATTGGCGGCGCCTCTCTCAAGATTGATCGGGCGGGGTTTGCCATCGAGGTCTAGCCGGTCCCAGTCCCACAGTTTAAAGGTGAAAATATAAGGCGTGTGACTGATTTCCAGGACCATGCTGTTGGCACCCGAACAATGACAAGTCCCGGCCGGGATCAGAAAATGGTCGTGCTTCTTCGCGGGGAAGCGCGCGACGTGTTTTTCGTCGGGAAAGGGCCTTTCCGGATCTCCTGCGGCGGTGGCGAGATCGGCGATCATGGCCTCCGGCTCGACATCCTCTTTCAGGCCGAGGTAGACCCCGGCGTCCGGTTCGGCGTCGAGGATGTAGTAGCTCTCGTCCTGGGTGTATCGCAGGCCGAAGTGCTCGTAAGCGTAGTCGATCAGGGGATGCACCTGAAAGCTGAGGTTCTGGCCACCCATCGTATCGAGGAAGTCGAAGCGGATGGGGAACTCCGCGCCGAAACGCCCGTAAACCGGCTCGCCGAGCAGCTCCTTCGGGTGGCGGAAGACGAGGTTGATGGAGGGGATTTCCACACGGGTTTCGCCGAAGCCGAGCAGCAGGCTGTTTTCTTCCGGCACGCAGTCGAAGCACCATGCGAAGTTGTGCGGGGCGTCCGGCAAATCGCAGACTTCTTTCATCCATCGTCCGCCCCATACGCCCGGGTCGAAAAACGGCACCACGCGGAAGGGGCGCCGTGCGGCGCACGCGAGCCCGGCGCGGAAAGCCTCCCCGGAAATCAATTTCGGCTCGTTCGGTCGGACCGTCTCGAGGTAATAGTCCCAGCGGTCAAAGGTCGCGCGCTTGAGTTTGTCGCCGACCCGCCAATCGATGAAAAAGCTGCGCTTGTATTGCAGTTTCGCACCGAGGTTCTTGTTCTCGACGCCGAGGTTCCGCACCTCGTTGCGGCGCTGGCGCATCTGATGCTCCCAGCGCGGCATGTCGGCATAGACGATCAGGTCGGGCTCGCAGCAGAGCAGCGCGCCAGGCCCATAGACGATGGTCAGGCCGGTCCAGCCGTCGGCCTCCGCTTTCAGCGCCGCCCGCTTGTCCGCATCCATGAAATCAATCGTAGTCAATCGGCTGATACGTCCGAAGAGGGGGTCGTCGCCTCCGAGATCCGGTGCGACGAGCGCCTCGATCTCGGTCTCGCTTTTGAAAAGGGTCTTTTCCGTCTCGACGAAGCGTGCGGGGGACAGGCCCTCCGCGAGGGCGGCGATGATTTCATCGTCATGCAGGCCGGTGTAGGCCTCGACGGCGAGGACGGGGGCCGCTTTGTCGAGGCCTTTGAGCCGCTTGCCCAGCTGTTCGGCGATGTCCTTCCAGCCGCACCAGCATGCGTCGGCGTGATCCTTGACCGGGACGTAGGGAGTCTTGTCGTAACCGGCCTTTCCGAGGCCGAGTTTCTGCAGGTAACTCATCGGGCAAAATCGTCTTCGTAGCGCTGAATATCGGCCTGCTGCCAGTTGCCGAAAGCGACTTCGAGGACGCGGCAGGGCTTGTCGCCGACGCAGCTGAGGCGGTGCTTTTCGTTCGCCGTGATCCAGATCTCCTCCATGGGGGCGCAGTCGCGGATCTCCTCGCCAACCTGCACCTGGGCTCCGGCATCCATGACGATCCAGAGCTCGGCCCGTCCGGTGTGGCTTTGCAGGGAGAGGCGCATGCCCGGTTGGACCTCCATCAGGCTGACCGTGCAGTCCTCATTGAAGGCGTATTGCCTGAATTGACCCCAGGCCGGACGACGTGGTCCGGTTCGGGCTTTTCGGCGGGGATGGGTTTGGTTGCGTAGGTCATGGTTCCTCTTTTTCGTTTGCAGTTTCCAGTCGTTCAGCTTCCGGCTTCTCGGTCTTTAAGGACGGGCCGGCCGTTTTCCTCGACGAGGACTTTGCGGAAGTTGCGTTCGGCGATGGCGCCGTAATCGTGCCCGGCGTTGGCGGGGTAGACCCCGATGTAGGTAAGCGGTTCGGTGCCGGTATTCATCGTGCGGTGTGCGGTGTGGCCGGGCACGTAAACGATTCTCCCCGTGCCGAGGGGCTCGAGACGGGATTCGCCGGTCTGTTCGTCTTCGAGCAGCAGGCAGCCCTCGCCGCGCAGGCCGAGGTAAACCTCGGCGGCTTCCCGTGTGCTGTGGAGGTGACCTTTGGTCAGGTAGTATTCGTCCCCGACCTTGCCGGGAAAGAGAATGCCGAGGCCATAGTGCAGGTCTCCGTCGCCGTCGGCCGGTTCGATCGCGGTCACGCGGTAAAGCAGGCTGTCTTCACGGGCAAGGGCTGTCTCGAACGCCTCCGCGTCGGCGAAGAATCCGCGCAGGTCGCTCAGGCGGCGCTCGACGATCGCCCCCCCGTCCATCGCTGCCGAGTCGGCGGCATAGGCGTGGCCCAGGGTTTTGAAAAATTCAAGCATGCCCGGATATTCGCTTGCCGCTGCTGATCGTCCAGTATTTTAACAAAAATAACACAACTTACTTTTTATAACATCCCATGCCGCTTTTCCCAGCCGACCGACATCGCCGCATCCTCGAATACCTTGAGGCGGACGGGGTCGTGCATTCGCGTGATCTCGAGCGCGCGCTGGGGGTCACGGCGATGACCGTCTGGCGGGACCTTCGGCTGCTGGAGGAGCAAGGTCTGTTGAAACGCATGCGGGGCGGGGCGATGAGCCTGCGTGGGGAAGGGGAAGCCGCCTTTTCGGAAAAAGAAGTGCGGGCCCGTCCGCACAAGCGCAGGATCGCGGCTTTTGCGGTCGCCCATCTTATGGAACCGGGAGATATTCTCATGCTCGACGGAGGCACCACGGTTGCGGCGCTGGCCGAGCAGACGCTTCCGGAAAAGCTGACCATCCTCACCCACAGCCTGATGGTTGCCTCGGCGATGCAGCACAACAAAGCCCGCCCCACCGTGTATCTGAGCGGCGGATTGCTGCGTCCGGAGTCGGGCACCCTTGTCGGGCGGGAAGCGATGAGCTTCTTCGGGCGGCGTCATGCCCCGAAGCTGTTCATGAGTGCGACCGGCCTGGATGCGGTAGCCGGGGTCACGGATCCGAATCCACAGGAAATCGAAGTCAAGCAGGCCATGGTGGCCCGGGCGGAAACGATCCTCCTGCTGGCCGACGCCTCGAAGGTCGGGGTGGTTTCGCTGATGCAGACCTTGCCGTGGCGCCGGATTCATCGGCTGATCACCACGGCGTCACCCGACGACTCCCTGTTCCGGACGCTGCGCAAGCAGGGAGTGAAAACGAACCACGTGTGATCATGCCGAGGGGCCGGTGATCCCCTCGCAATCCGGATCGCCGCGTTGCCTGACTTGACTTCAGCCCGTTGCTCAAGGGCGCTTTCGATCCGGCAAGGTCGAGCCCTCATGCCATGCGGGCGACATGACCAGTTCATCCGGCTCCGCAGCCAAACCGCGCTCGTTCGTCAGCAATGCGTGGTGAAGTCTGAGGACCGCGCGCCGGAGCTGGGCCTCCACGCGGTCGAGGCATCCGCTGGTTCGACCTGAATCATGTGCGGACGAGATTGTCGTGCCGGCGAAAGCAATCTCTTCCGGAATGCGGAAGCCCCGCTCTTTCAAAAAGAAATAGGGGTGGATCGGGAAACCCAGCACGGCGTCCGGGCGGATGCGTTTCACCTCCTTCATGAACGCCGCGGCCGTCGCCTCGTCGAGCACGGGACGGACCTGCTCGGTAAAGCGGGAGATTTCCAAATGCGTACCCGCGGGGAGATGGTGTTCCCGGTAGTGCAGGGTGATGCCCGATCGAATGATGTCATCCGTTTCGGACTGGGATTCGAAATACTGCACCATAATGCGCCGGTAGCCCCGTTCCAGGGCCTTCTCGAGGGTCATCCGGGCGGCGGCGGCGGCGCTCATCCGGACGGTGTTCATGGGGAGTCCCGGGAGGATGCGGCCCAATTTTACGAGCGCGAAGCGTTTCAGTTCCGGTGTATCCCATTCGTTTCCGGAAATCCCCATGGTGTTGGCGATCAAGAGGCCTTCCACCCCTTCATGCCAGAGCCGCCGGAGGGTGGCCGGCAGGTGTTCGCCTCGTCCCGGATCAATGACCTTGCCCATGTAGCCGATCGCCTCGCAGGCCTCCACGAACCCGCCGGCTGCCGCGTCCCGGCTGACCATGGCGAGGACCGGCCGTTGCGGGCCTCCGCCGCGGTGCCGGCCCGCCGCCAGAAGCGCCCCCGCCGCGTTTGGCTGATAGCCCAGCCGCTCCGCCACCCTGCGGACATGAGCAGTCGTTTTGGCCGAGACGTCGCCCACGCCTCGCAACGCCTGCGACGCGGTGCCGACCGATACCCCGGCGGCCTTCGCTACCTCTGACAATTTGACGGCGCTCATAAGCGGTTCGGTTTCAGATTGAGACCTGAAGCGGTTCAGGAAGCAAGCCTTTGACTTCGGAGGTTCAGGATCGAATTCTTACCTCCAACTTCAATCTCATCACCACCAAACCCATGAAAAATATGCGCACGAACAAGCTACTCATCCCCGCCCTACTGGCGACAACCTCCTTGTCCTTCGGCCAAATCGTTGTCGATGGCGACTTCGAAGACAATTCTTCGACGACCGACTTCAACATGGAAGTCAGTGTCAACAACGACAATGGCTGGAACCAGACGGCCGGTCGGGGATCGATGGAGACCACCGGCGGAAACCCGGACGGCTACTTCGAAATGTCGAATCCTACTCTGGGTAACGAGGTTGGCGTCGCTCAAATCTTCACTGGCGGCTCCTCGCTGGAGAACAATTTTGTCGAATTCGATTTTTACCTCGAGAACGATCCCTCCGAGGCTGCGACGCCCAATTTTGCGGATAATGATCTTCGAATCGAGGTCTACGGTACCGACAGCACCGCATCTTTCGGCACTCGTTTTCGTGCAACGCATGAGGGAACACCGGAGCCTGGCACCGGTGGTGCCGACTGGACGAAGCTCCTTGATGAAACATTCACCACTCAAGTGCAGTCCGCCACCGCATGGACGACTTTGACCACCGGAACCATCTCCGACAGCACGAGCTATGATTACTATGCGATCCGGTTTTACGCGGATACCTTCCAATCAGGTTTCAGTGGTTCAGAATTGGCCGGGATCGACAACGTTAGCGTGGTCCCTGAGCCGGGCCTTGCCGGAGCGTTGATCGGCCTGGTCGGACTGGGAATGGTCTTCATTCGTCGGCGTCGATAAATTTACCGACGACATTGTGGGGGTCGACTCGATCAGTGTTGTCCCGGAGCCCCCCTTTTTGCAAACCCAGCCCGCCCTGCGAGCTGGGTTTTTCCATATCCACCCGGGAACGCCGAAGCCGGCGAATACAACACGAGCGGCTTGCCTGGACATTTCCCCGACACCACCGGCTTTGATTCCTACCGACGCATGGAGTGGCGATCTTGGCGGCGGACCGAATGTCAACGACGGAGCGAACGGGAATGTGACCGACTTCACCGGCGACTTCCCCACGAATACGGAAACCGCATGGGACGGCACGGCGGACGGGGTGCGCATGATCGCGCAGGGGCTTGAGAACATCGATCTCGCGGCGACGGCCTCCCTGCTCGGGGTCCGCGAATCCCGCCGCTGCGGGCCGAGAGCCTGCAGGAACGGGTCGAAGGCCCGAGGCCATACCAGCCCGGCCTTCAGCCGGGCACAACGCCCGCGACGGACAGCGGCAGTCGCGAGACTTTGGAAGTAGCCGAAGTCGTAAGACTTTGGCCGGGTTGGTCCGAACGGCTGTCGCTCGTTCGCTACGGCGGTAGCAAGCGGGCCGGAGGCCCGGAAGGAGGATAGCCCCGACCAAGCCCCGACAAAGGAGGGGCGCCGGTCGGGGTACAGAGACCAAAAAAACCTTTCACGGCCCGAAGGGCCTGAAGGAGGGTCGGTTTCCGAGGAGTTCCTTCCGGCGGACCTCCGGCCCGCCTTTTCTTTATTTTATCCCCTTCACCCCGGGCTCCCCCGCCGGTCCTCCGGACCGGCCCACCCTCCGGGCACGAGGGCTAACGCGCGTGGCTCTGCGGGGAAACGGCGCAGAGGCGCAACAAGGCCTGAAGGCCTCGCTCATCGGGATGCGCCCTTCAGTAGCCGAAGTCGTAATACCAATTCAAAATAGTTTTGCCTAAGTACGATTTTTTCTCACGGCGACACGGCGATTACTGCGCAAAGTTTAATTGTGACGCCGTGGTCGCTGTGCCGCCGTGAGAGTAGTTCATCAT
>JAAAOD010000174.1 GCA_009908535.1 Verrucomicrobiota bacterium | reverse complement strand
GGACCCTTCTTGAGGGTCCCCTTCAGCAGCAGAAGAACGGGCTTCCGCTGCCTCCTGCTGCTTTTGCCGGGCCTCCTCCGTCAACGGATTGAGAATCGGTTCGCCCGCAGGCACCGGTTCCACGATCTCCATCGGTTCGTTCTCCGGCCGCGCGGCGACCCGCACGTTGTAGACCCGCTCCTCGCCGTCCCGTTCCACCACGACATCGACATACTGCCCTACCCGGGTGTAAAAAATGGCATTGCGGAGATCGTCCAGCGTCCGGATTTCATAGTCCCCGATGCGGCGAAGAAGATCGCCTTCCAGTAAGCCCACTGCCTCCGCCGGGGTATCCGGAAAGACCTCCGTGAGGACGAGCCGCCTTCCGTCGCGGACGCTGCTCTGCACATCCACCTCAAAGCCGATCCACCCGTAAGTTACGGACCCTGAAAAGAGAATATCGTCACGGATCCGCATCGCTGCCCGGGCCGGAAGAATGTAGGACGAACCGACATCCGGGAGAGAACCGACCTGGACGCCAACGAGGCGGCCCGAGAGGTCAAGGTAGGCCGAGCCGCCGTCCCCGGGACCCGCCGGAATGCTGGTGCGGATGTAGAGGCAGGGGAAAAAACGCTCTGCGAACCGGCTCTCGTAGCCACTCACTAGGCCGAAATGCGGACTTGCCTTGAATTCGAGGGGCATGCTCAGCCGGAGCAGGAAACTGCCGATGGGTGGAAGGCCGGGACGGTCGACAAGATGAAAAAAACTGAAGGAATCCGGCAGGGTGTGCGTGCGGAGAAAGGCCATATTCGAACGCTTGTCGTAGCCGATCACCTCCGCCCCGTAGGCAATGGAATCGTGTTCCACCCAGACCCGCAGGGGATTGATGACGATGCTCGCATTGGTGATGATAAGGCCTTCCCGGCTGATAAAAAATCCGCTGCCGATCACGACCTGCGGCAATGGTTCTTCCCCGTTTTCCCCGTCCTCCTGGCCAGTTGTTTCAGGCGGATAGACCGCCTTGACCCGTACCATGGCGGAACGATGTTCCGCGAAAAGCTCTTGGATACGCTTTTCCAACCCCCGGAATCCATTACCTTGGCCGGAGAGGTCCGGAAAGAACAGCAGCACGGCCAGCGTACCCAGTCCGACGGCACCCGACAGAAAAGAGCGCACATTCATCGGGAATCCGTTCCTTCTAGAAATTGCGGCCAAGATCGTGGTCCGTCGTGGTCACCCGATAACCGCCGGACCGAAAGGAATCCTGAACGTATTTCGCCTGCGGCGAAGAGGAGACATGGATTGCCGGGGTGTAGAGAACCTTGCGGAAATCAAGTCGGCCCGCGGATTCTTCCTGCAAAGCGTCGACCACAAACTGCGTTCGTCCGGAGGTGGAAGAAAGCGGCTCGGAGCCGCCCTGCGCGAGCGCGACCTCCTCGCTTTCCGCTTGCCCCTTTGCTGCCGGCTGCGGTTGATGGTTGACGGCCACCGCGGAGGCCGTGGAAGGCGCGGCGGGAAAAGGGCCAACATTTTCACGGGCAATGAAGACCGCAGCAAGAGCCAGAAGGGGAACCGCGAGACTGAAAGATTTGAGCGCCGGTTTCCAGATTCGCTCGCGGAGGGAAGGTTTCCCGACGAGGGCCTGAAGACGGCGGCGCTGAAATTCGGATTCAAAGGAATCCCAGAAGGATTCTCCCGGCGCCTCCTCCCGCTTGACGCGCAGGAGTGCTTCAAGGGTCACCTTCTGGTGGTCATCTGTTTTGCGCATGGAGCTCAATCAATAAATGCTTGGAGGTCCGCTTGTAGTTGCTGCTTTGCGTAGTGGAGACGGGATCGCACCGTGCCAACGGAACATCCGACAATTTCGGCGATTTCCTGATGACTCAGGCCCTCGATTTCAAATAGCACGACCACGGTCCTGTGTTTGGGAGACAACTTCTGCAGGGCCTCGTTCAATTTTTCCTGCAGCTCGCTCAGCAAAGCCCCTTTCTCGGATTTGTGTCGTGCGGCGAGGGTTTCCAGCACCTGCGCATGACTGCCCTCTTCCTGCAGGTTTTCGAGGCTGAAGAAACGACGGAAGCGGTTGCGCTTCAGGTGGCTGAGGGTGGTGTTCACCCCGATGCGGTAAAGCCAGGTGAAAAACGCGGATTTTCCCTGAAAGCGATTGATCGAGCTGAAGGCTTTGATGAAGGCTTCCTGCGTGATGTCCGCGGCGTCCTCGCGGTTGGAAGTGAGGTTGTAAACGACGCTGTACAATCGCTCCCTGTATTTGCGGACGAGGGAGTCAAAAGCGGCCACATCGCCCTCCTGCACGCGGCGGACCAGCACCTGATCGTTGTCGGCCACATGTTCCGAAGGAGTTTCAGCGCCAACGGGCACGGATCCCTCGACTGATCGCGATAAAGACATTCCGAGTTCCTTTGTATGGGGTTTTGAAGGGGCTTCAAGCCAAGATTTTACCTTCAGACTTCTTGGAGCCGCCGGGGCGCGATCTTATTCCAGGATTGTTCCAGATAGGCGAGGAGACCTTCCATCCGCTGTCGGCGATGCGGGGAGGCAAGAACTTCTCCAGCCTCCCGGGCCATGGACATCTCCTCCTGAAAGGCCTTGTCCAGCTTCACCGCTATACCGTCCTGACCAATACGGCGGCGAAGGAGGGACAGCTGGTCATCTCCGTTGCGCCAGCGTTCAAAGACTTCCCGGCGCTCCTTGTCGGCGAGGGAGTGGAGCCAGAAGATCACAGGGAGCGTCGCTTTTCCGGAGGCAGCATCGGTTCCCAGGGTCTTGCCGACACTTTTTTCCTCGGCAAAGATATCGGCGGTATCGTCATAGATCTGGTAGGCGATACCAAGATGGCGGGCAAAGCGACGGGCGGCTTCGATTTCCGCGGAGTTCAAGCCGGCGAGAAAGGCCCCAAGGAAGGCGGAAACCTTGAAAAGCTCAGCTGTTTTCAGGTCGATCATGCGGAAATAGCTGTCAAGCTTGGGAAGCGTCCCGCGGTTGAAAGTCTGCGCGATTTCACCCGAGCAGACCTGGCGGGTGGCGTGAGAAACGGCCCGGCAGATGTCCACTGTCGGAAAATCGGCGGCAAGGTGAAGGGCATGGGCAAAGAGTGCGTCGCCAAGCAGCACGGAAGTGTGCGCCCCATAGCGGGAAACCATAGTTTTGGACCGGTGCCGCACATCCGCCTCGTCGAGAATATCGTCATGCACAAGAGTGGCCAGGTGAACAAGCTCGACGATGGCGGCGGCCTTGATGACATCCCCCCCGAAAACCGTTTCACGTTCCGCGAAGAAAGCGAAGACCAGCGTGGGCCGGAGCTTTTTCCCGCTGTGAAGGAAACAGTCCCGGACAAGTGGCCGCACTTCCGGTTCGAAAGAGGCAACCTGCGCGTTCAGGAACCTCTCAAGGGATACGAAACCATCCTGGAAGGGATCCAATACCTTCTGAAGGGAATGGACCGATGCATCGACGGAGGCGGCATTGTCGGTTATAGCCATAAAAGAAATCAAAGGTAGGGTTAATGAATTGCAAAATCAAGAAAGCCCGGCCTTATGGGAAACCGTTTCCGGCAACGGTTGATTTTCCACACCATCGGTATCCATGACCCAGTCCCCCCTGTTCATTCTCTTGCTGTTTGGCGGCGCGTTGTACCTTGCGAAAATCTGGTATGAGGATTTCCGGGCAAATGCCGGGGCGGAGCCGCACCCGCGCGCGCTTCCCGGCGCTTTTCCTGCACCTCGTCTGGCCCTTCTCATCGCCGCCGGCGGGGCGCTTTTTCTGGTCCTGGTCGAAACGGGGGGGGAAATCGCCCTCGGCGTCTCAGCCGAACAATCGGACATCACGGTCCTTTTTCTGCTCGCCATGGTCGGGGCCGGCATCATCGAGGAAGTCCTCTTCCGCGGCTATCTCGTCGTCGAAGGAAAGGGACGGGCCTGGTTGATCGGGAGCATTCTGCTCTTCTCCCTCCTTTTCAGCCTCGCCCATTACCAGTATTACGTGGAGGTACCCGAGGAGGGCTCATGGACGGAATTCACCTTCAAGACGGATGCGAAGTCGGCCTGGTCGCTCCTGCTCCTGTTCCTGAACTCCCTCTGGTTCTACGCGGTCCGGTTTCTCCCCTTCAATCCGCGGCATTCCCTTCTGCCCTGTTTCGTCGCGCACATCAGCAGCAACCTCGGGGTCTTCATCGTCAAGGCCGCGCAGGGGCACGTCACCAGCCTCTTCTGAAAATGAAAACCCCTCCCGGCGATACCGGAAGGGGTTCAGAAAAAGAGAGGATCTTGCGCGGCTGCCTTCAGCCGCCGATCTGGAAACGGGCGAAGCGCCGGACAAGGATGTTCTCACCGAGTTTGGCAATCTGCTCCTTGAGCATCTCGCCGATGCTGACATCCGGATTCTTTACGAAAGGCTGCTCCAGAAGGACCATCTCCTGATATACCTTTTCCATTTTCCCCTCGACGATTTTCTCCACGATGTGGGCGGGCTTGTTCTCGACGGCGGCGGCGGCGATGCCCTTCTCCCGCTCGACGACGTCGGCGGGAACTTCCTCCCGGCTGACGTAGCCCGGGCTCGCGGCGGCGACGTGCATCGCGATGTCGCGGGCGAGCGTCTTGAAGTCGTCCGTTTTCGCCACGAAATCAGTCTCGCAGTTCAATTCCACGAGGACGCCGACTTTGCCGCCCATGTGGATGTAGCTCTGGACCAGTCCATCGGAGGCGGTGCGGTCGGCTTTCTTCGCCGCGCTGGCCATGCCCTTTTTGCGGAGGGCCTCGATGGCCTTTTCCTCGTCGCCCCCGGCTTCGGCAAGCGCCTTCTTGCAGTCCATGAGACCGGCTCCGGTCTTGGCCCGAAGGTCCGCTACCATTTTCGCGCTGATGTTGCTCATTGTGTCTGGTTCTTTGCTTGGGTTATTGGGAAGGTTCGTCGTCGGTGCTGAAAGTTTCCGGGACCTCGTCGCTTTCCTCCTCCGAGCCGCGGACCGCGGTCACGGGGATCTGGCCCTCAACGGCGGGGTTTTCCACCACGGGCGTGACGGTGCGCGTCGGGATGGTTTCCGGCTCCGCACGCTGGGCAAGGCCGGCCTGCACGGCATCGACGACTTCCTCCACGATGACGCGGATCGATTTGATGGAGTCGTCGTTGCCGGGGATCGGATACTGCACCACGGAGGGATCGCTGTTGGTGTCGACAATGGCGATCACGGGAATCCCGAGGCGGTTGGCCTCTGCAACGGCAATATCCTCCGTCTTCGTGTCCACAACGAAGAGAGCGCCAGGCATGTCATTCAGGTCGAGGATGCCTTCGAAGTTCCGGTTCATGCGCGACATTTCGCGGCGGATAGCGGAACTTTCCTTATTGTGCATCTTGTCCAGGGAACCGTCATTTTCCATGCGGAGGTAGTTCTTGTACTTCTCGATGGAGCGCTGGATAGTGACGAAGTTGGTGAGGGTTCCGCCCAGCCAGCGGGAGGTGGCGTAGGGCATATTGCAGGAGATAGCGGCTTCGCGGAGCAGATCTTTGGCCTGCCGCTTGGTCCCCACGAACAGAATAGGCTTCCCGCCGGCAACGATCTGCGTGACATAGTCGGTCGCGGCGGCAAGGCGTTCGAAGGTCTTTTCAAGGTCGATGACGCTGATGCCATGCCGGTTGGCATAGACGAATTTCTTCGACTTCGGATTGAAGCGGCGGACCTGGTGCCCGAAGTGGACACCGGCGTCGAGGAGGTCTTTTACAGTGATGTTCATGATTGCGTTGTGCGGCAATCCCGCGGCCGCGGGACAAACTGGCTGGCCGCACTGCCAGCTTTCAGGTTACAGGTTGAGGTTCGTTCACGCCCGGCAGCCTTTTGCCAACGGGCACAAAGGGGCCAAAGCAAAGATTCGCGCGCCCGCTCGGCAAGCGTAATCTGCGAAAAAGCGGCCTTCCGGACCGGAAACCGCTCGCTACGACAAAAAGAAAGTACCCACCGCCTCGTTGGGCGGTTCGTCGCGGAGTTGCCGCGGAGGCGCAAGGGCGGTCGCGCGGCCTTCTTCCTTATCGAGAAAAAGGGCGCGGTCGGCGATCGCGTAGAGGCTGCGTAATTCGTGTGAAACGAGAACGAGGGTCGTCCCGAGGGAATCCCGCAGCTGCAGGATGAGCTGGTCCAGACGGCTGGAGGTGGCCGGATCGAGGCCGGCCTGGGGTTCGTCGAAGAAGAGGATCTCCGGATCGAGGGCGAGGGCGCGGGCGAGCGCGCCGCGCTTTTTCATGCCCCCGCTCAGTTCCGCCGGCAGGACGTCCTCCTTTCCGGCGAGCCCGACAAGCGACAGCTTGTAGGAGGCGATGAGCCGGATCTGTTTTTCCGTGTAGTCGGTGTAGTAGCGCAGCGGCAAGGCGATGTTCTCGGCGAGGGTCAACGAACTCCAGAGGGCTCCGCTCTGGTAGAGGACGCCGAAGCGGCGCTGACAAGCCCGGCGCGCCGACGGCTCCACCTCGAGAAAAGAGGTTTCGCCGTACCAGACCCGGCCACGCTGAACCGGATGGAGCCCGATCATCGCACGCATGAGGGTCGACTTGCCGCAGCCGCTTGCTCCGACAATGGCGAAGACCTCGCCCTTCCGGACCCCGAAATCGAGATCGCGCAGGAGCACCGTCTCCCCGAACTGCAGGTCGAGGTGCTCCACGCAGATGGCAGTGGTTCCTGGCTCCGTCATCGATCAGACTCCAAAACTGGCCGCCACCCAGTCAATGATGGCGTTGGCGAGGATGATGAGAGTGATGCCGGTGACGACCGCGCGGGTCGCCGCCACCCCGACGGCATTGGCCCCGCTGCCGCACTGCAGGCCGCGCAGGCAGCCGGAGGTACCGATAAGGACACCAAACACGAGAGCCTTGACCATCCCGAGAAGAAAATCCTCCGGTCCCAGAATCGCCTGCATCTCCTGAAAATAGAGATTCGCGGGAACCTCCATCATGGCGGTGGCGACAAGACAGCCGCTGAGGATACCCACCACGTTGGCGTAGAGAGTGAGCAGGGGCAGCGCGATGACCATGGCGAGCAGGCGCGGAATGACGA
This sequence comes from Verrucomicrobiota bacterium, assembly GCA_009908535.1. GTDB lineage: Bacteria > Verrucomicrobiota > Verrucomicrobiia > Opitutales > Oceanipulchritudinaceae > Oceanipulchritudo. The sequence continues at coordinate 2,934 of JAAAOD010000174.1, read as the reverse complement.
GGTAGTCGATGGGCGGAATACCGAAAGTGGTGAGGGCGTCGATCTCCTCGTTCACCTTCATGCTCCCGAGGTGCGCGGCGAAGGCCGCCCCTGTGCGGCCGGCCATGATGATGCCGGTCATGACCGCCCCCATTTCGCGCAGCATGCCGAAGCCGACGAGGTAGGCCACGGCGAACTCGGCCCCGAAACGGCGCAGGACCACCGCCCCGAGGAAACTGATGATGAGGCCGACAAGGAAGCTGATCGCGGAAACGATCGGCAGGGCGTCCGTCGTCACCGTGCGAAAGACCCGCGCGAATTCGCGCCCGGAAAAGACCGATTGCCGCGAAAAGAGCCGACAAAGGCTGAGAACCCAGTCCCCCGTGAAGCGCATCACATCGACCGCCCCCTGGCTGGCTTCGATGGCGGCGGATCCGAAGCGACCGAGCCAGCCCTCCTTTTCCGGTTCCTTTTCCCGCCCGGGGGGTGGACCGGGGGAACTTCCGAGCCGGTGCACGGGCGGCACCCATGCGGGAAAGCTGCTCCACTGGATTTCGATTTCCTTCTCCTCCGCCTTGCGCAGGACATCCAGCACAACCGCCCGATCGAGGACGGTAAAGCGGGCCTCCTCCCCCACTCTGTAAACAAGCCGCCGCGCGCCCTCGAGCACTTCTTCAGCCCGGGTCGTGCTGACAAGAGCCTGCGCCTCCCCTTCGGTCGCGCAGACGAGCGAGACGGTCGCACCCTCCTTCTGTAACCAGAAACGCGAGCCGGTCGCGCCGCACACGGCGGGGGTGAATTGCTTCCGGATCTCCCTCATTCCCTCTCCGTCTTCGCGGTCAAGGCATGGCAATAGGCCGCCGCGACAGCGTCCGCCTCGTCGAAGGGCAGCGGCTCGGCGAGCCCGAGGAGACCGGACATCTGGCGGCTGACCTGTTCCTTGCTCGCACGGCCGTAGCCGACCACGGCCTGTTTGATGCGCAGGGGCGAGTATTCAAAGACCGGAACGCCCCTCATCGCCGCCTGCCCGATGGCAGCCCCGCGGGCCGCGCCGAGTTTCTGCGCGGTGCGGTAATTCTGTACGTAAATCGTCTCCTCGATGGCGAGGGCGTCCGGCTCCAGTTCCTGAAGCAGCCGCGCCACCGCCGCCGCGATTTCCCCGAGGCAGTGGGCGAGATCCGCCGACCGCGGAGGCCGCAGCGTCTCGCTGACGAGGTACCGCCCTTGCCCGGGCCGGTCGAAGGCGACGACCGCGAGACCCGTTCCCCGCAGGCTGGGATCCACCCCAAGGACGGTTCCGGTGAAGGGCGTGCGCGGAGGGGGTCCGCCGGCAGCGGCCGCGCGCCGGGGTGAGCCTTTGGCGATGTGCGCCGCCCATTGCGATCGTGCCGACTGTCTACCCATCGCCAACGGCCTCCATGTCCGCTAAAAGAAGAGCAGCTTCACGCCCGCCACAACAATAAAGACCCAGACCAGCCAGGTGAAGAGCCGCTGCGGGATCACCTTCACGATTTGCGGGGCCACCAGCGCGCCCAGCACCGCGAACGGGGCGAGGGTCAGGCTGGTGCGCAGACTGTCGAAGTGGATGATGCCGAGGTCCATCTGCAGCGGCACCTTGAAGACATTGACGAGAAAAAAGCACCAGGCACCGGTCCCGATAAAGGCCAGTTTCGGCAGACCGACACTGATGAAAAAGAGCTGCGCCACGGGCCCGGCGGCATTCGCCACCATGGTCGCGAAGCCGCCCAGCAGGCCGAGGCCGAAGCGGAAGCCGAAACTGTGCGGAACCCGCTCCGCGAAGTCGCCCCAGCCTTTTTGCCGGGCAAGGGTGCGCAGGATCTGGATGCCCGTCATGGACAGGACAATGGCCCCGATGATCCGCCGCACGAGGTCGTCGCTCATGTGGCCGAAGAGAAAGTAGCCGGCGAGGATGCCCACCACCATGTAGGGAAGCAGCCGCAAGAGCCAGCCCCAGTCGGCATGGCGGCGGTAGACGGTCACCGCCACGATATCCGCGCTGATCAGAATCGGCAGCAGGATGCCGACGGAGGCCTTCGGCTCGAAAACCATCGCGAACAGGACCACCGTCAGGTTGCCCACGCCGACAAGGCCGCCTTTGGCAAGGCCGACAAGCAGCGAGGCGAGCCCGACGAGAAACCAGTCCAGCGGCGTCACGGGGTGACCTCCCCTTCCGCGGGATCCACTTCCCCGGCGCGCACGCGCCAGACGGTCCATGCTTCGCCGCCGAAGCCGCGCGGTACCGCCGTCCCCGTGGCGACGATCTGCGGGCAGGGCCGCAGCAGTTCCCAGAATCCCTCCCGGCGGCGTTCATCGAGTTCTCCGACGATGTCATCGGCCAGCACCACCGGTTCCTCCCATTGCTCCTCGCGGCACAAGGGCAGCAGGGCCAGCCGCAGGGCGAGGACAAGGCCGCGCTGCTGGCCCTCGCTGGCGAATTCCTTCGCGGGGTGACCCTGAAGCCGTAGCTCGAGATCGTCCCGGTGGGGCCCGCGCGTCGTCGTCCCGTATTGCCGGTCCCGTTCCTCCTGCCCGGCCAGCGCCCGGGCGAAGGCCTCCGGGTCGGGTGCCTCGAGATTCGGGCGATAGCGCAGATCCGGTTGCTCGTCCACCCCGCTGATGCGCGCGTAGGTCGTCTGAAAATGCGGACGGTAGGCCTCGAGGAGGTTTTCCCGCAGCGTCACGAGCTGGCTTCCCGCCTCGATCAGGGGCTCCTCGAAAGGGCGGCACAGGGAGGCCGGCGCCCCTTTTTTGAGGAGGGCGTTCCGCGACTGCAGCGCCTTGTGGTAACGGGTGAGGGAATCGAAATACCCGCTTCCGATCCCGGCGAGCAGCATGTCGAGAAAGCGCCGCCGCAAGGACGGCGAGCCGCGGAGCCATTCGATGTCGTGCGAACTCAGGGTCAGGGTGGGAAAGCGGCCCAGCAGGTCGGCCATG
>JAAAOD010000141.1 GCA_009908535.1 Verrucomicrobiota bacterium | reverse complement strand
ATCCTCCCCGTCCGCCGCACTCGAGGCGGCCGCGAAAGCAGGGGTGTGGACGACGAGTTCGTCGAGGTGGATCTTCTTCCTCGCGGCCTCGAGAGCCGGCGGCATCGCGGCCGGATCCTTGCCCGGCAGGGGAACGCCGATACGCGTGAACAGCTCAAGGACTTCATGCTCGTTCATACTGAGCACCATGGGGATTTTCTCATTGAAGCCGGTAATGAGGTCCAGGCTGGCGTTGAAGGATTCGGTGGACTTTTTCTTGATGTCGGCAAAATCGAAAAACATGCGCCGCGGCGCCGCGTCGTCGTCGTACCGGGAGACAAAGCCCTTGAGGAGATTGTCGAAGTCCGGCGTGAGGGACCAGTACCCGAGGCCGAGAATATCGATACCGGCGAAGAGCTCCTTGAGCTTTGCTTCCCCGAAGTGGTCGACGAAGTCCTGCCAGGTGAGATTCGCCACCGTTTTCAGATCGCTCATGAGGACCTTCCCGTCGCTGAACTCGAACGCGAGGGTGAGGGCCGGATCCCCGAGGGAAATCAGCTCACAGATGTCCGCGAAGCAGGCGAACGCCGGATCCAGCTCCTTCGCGCCGAAAAGGCCGGCCAGTTTCGGCCGCAGGCCAAGCATGCCCGCGACACGCCCGGTGTTGATCGCGAAGCCGCCCTCGCAGCGGCGCTTGTGCACAATCTCGAGCCCGACCCCGCCGTCCGAACGCTCCACGATCAACTCGCCGAACCGCCGCAGCTTGTCCATGGCGGTGAAATCCGAGAGACTGTGGCGCTCGGCGACGATCTGGTACACTTCGTCGACGAACCCGTCGCACCCGAGCAGCACCTTGCCGTCGAGGTTGTTGATATAATCGCTGTATCGATTCATAACTACGCCTTTCCTGGAATTCAATTCCGCGCCGCGAGCACCTCCCGCTCATAGGCCTGGACGGAAGCCAGCAGGTCCATCTCGCCGGGAGCGCCGTTTCGTTGGCAGAACTCCTCCCAGACGACGCCCCACGGCATCGCCTTGAGCTGCTCGAAGAGGCTCAGGCGGGTGGTGTAGTCGCCGGCCAACTCCGCCGCACGCAGGGCCTCGGCCGGTTCCAGCAGCGCCATGAGGAGGCACTTCTGCGCGGCCCGGGTGCCGATCGCCCATGCCGCGATCCGGTTGATGGAGGCATCGAAAAAATCGAGGCCGATATGCGTCCTTGGAAGAGCCTCGCAGCGGACGAGTTCCTGCATGATCTGCCGGGTGGGGTCGTCGAGGATCACCACATGGTCGCTGTCCCAGCGCACCCCGCGGGAGACGTGGAGAAGCAGCTCCGGCACGAACATGAGCACCGAGGAGATCTTGTCGGCAAGGCTCTCCGTGGGATGAAAATGCCCGGCGTCGAGGCAGAGGCCGGTCTGGTTTTTGATCGCGTAGCCCAGATAAAACTCGTGCGACCCGACCACCATGCTCTCGGAACCGATCCCGAAAAGTTTGCACTCCACGGCGTCAAGATGGTGCTCGCGGGGAAGTTCCTCCGCGAAGATCCGGTCGAGGCTTTCCTCCAGCCGCTGCCGGTAGCCGTTGCGGTCCGCCGGCAGGTCCTTCATCCCGTCAGGTATCCACACGTTGGTGACGGTCGTACTGCCGAGCTGCTCGCCCATCGCCGCGCCGATCTTCCGACAGCGCCGGCCGTGTTCGATCCAGAAGTCGCGGATCCCCGGGTCCGGATGGCTCAGCGTGAAGCCGTCGTCCGCCTTCGGATGGGAAAAATTGGTCGAGTTGAAGTCCATGCCGATGCCCAGCGCCTTCGCCCAGTCGATCCAGCTCTGGAAGTGCTCCGGCTCGATGGCGTCGCGGTCCGCTTTGCCGCCGCTGAAATCCCCGTAGATGGCGTGCAGGTTGACACGGTGGGTGCCCGGAATGACCGCAAGGGCTTTCTCGAGGTCCTGCCGGAGTTCATCGAGGGTCCGTGCCTTGCCCGGATAATTGCCCGTCACGGCAAGGCCGCTGCCCAGTTCCCCCTCCCCGCCTTCAAAACCGCCGACATCGTCGCCCTGCCAGCAATGCAGGGAAATCGGGGTCTTCGCCATGACCGCAAGGGCCTGTTCCACATCCACGCCTATCGACGCGTATAATTCTTTCGCTTGATCCAACATGAGGTAATTTGAGGTTCGCCCTCCATGCTACCGCATCGCAGGCGGTTCCCGAATACACGCATTGACATTCCCTTTGTCTTTTTTGACAAAGTATCGCCGAGCTTGGGATGCCCTTATCCAGCGAAAATTTCCGGCGCTATCTGCCGACCGACCAACAGGCGCGCGAATGGGGCTGGCGACTGATCGACGCCGGCCGCCAGAAGATCGCCCCCGGGGCAGCCTACCCCAGCACGGGACACCCCATGGGGTATCTTTTCGACCGCGACGGCCGGCGCATCCTCGACGAATTCCAGCTCGTCTTCATCGCTTCCGGAAGCGGTGTCTTTGACTCGCAGTCGGTCCCACGGCAACCCGTCCACGAAGGGTCCGTTCTCGTACTCTTCCCGAATGAATGGCACCGCTACCGGCCGAATGCGTCGACCGGCTGGACCGAATACTGGATCGGCTTCAGCGGGCGTGAGGCCACGCGCATCATGGGCGGCTTCTTCTCGCCACGTGTCCCCGTCCTGTCCGTCGCCCAGCCGGACGTCCTCGTCGGGCATTTCGAGCACATCCTCGAATGGTTGCGCCGCCCGCTCTTCCTCGGCAAGGAACAGATCCTCGCCAGCCAGGTTCCCCTCGCTCTCGCCCTCCTCCGCTCGGGCCCGCCCCCGTCAAGCGCGGATCCCCCTTCGGAGGAACAATTTGTGATTCTTGCCAAGGCCATGATGCTGGAACAGCTCGACCGACGCGCCGATCTCGAGAAGCTGGCCCGCGACCTCGGGATCAGCTATTCCAAGTTCCGGTTCGCCTTCAAAAGACAGACCGGCTTCCCGCCGCGCGAATACGAGAACCGCATCAAACTGAACCGCGCCCGCGACCTCCTCAACCGCGAAGGCAGGAGCGTCTCCGAAACCGCCGGCCTCCTCGGCTATTCCTCCGTCTATTACTTTTCCCGCGCCTACAAACGGCACTTCGGCCACCCGCCCTCCGCCGGACGGAAGAAATCCTCGCTTCGCAGATAAATCCCTTCCCTGTCGTTCCCTCTACCGCGGAAAAAGCTTTCTCCATCCAACCCGGACCTGGCTGGAAAACGCCGCCTCCGCGCAGGCGGTGGCCAATGGAATGATTTACATCAGCGATATTTCCGCGCCCGCCGGCGTCCTCGGCGTCGGCGATGAGCCGGGCGCCCTCCCCATGACCGATTGGGAAAGTGAATTCGCCGTGGACAGCGAACTGGGCGTGGACTGGTCGGATGACACCATGCTGGCGGAGGCGGTGATTCCGGAGCCCTCCCTTGCCGCGATCGTGGTGGGTATGGGTGCGCTCGCAGTCGCTGCGCGGCGACGTCGTGAGCGAAGCTGACGCGGAGGTGAACTTCAGACTGAATGTGCGGCCCAATTGGGAAATTGGGTCGGACAACCAATGTCTCCGCTAATCATGCTGGGCTTTTCCCCTCTTATTTTCAGGTAATCTGTGTTTCACCATCGGAGGATGCATGCAAAATTCCGCGTCATCCTTTCCTCGGGGTTCCGGTAAAGGGGCGTTTTTTTATGCCTGCCGCAGATTCACCGGATTCGCGCGTTTTTCCTGAACGGGATGGGAATGCTTTTGCCGATTGGATCCTGGCGGACGCAGGGCACAGGGAAGGACCAAGTTTAGCCTCCCCCTGACAACAACTTGCGTGTTAAGCATGCCTGTTTCATCCCTGGTGCGCATTTTTCGCGTGAACCAAGCCTTACGGGGCACCCGCCGGAGGTTTCCGGGCAGGCAGACAAAGGCCGCCGAGAAATACAACCAGGAGGCTCAGCCCGACGGTCGGCAGCAGAAGCCCCATCGCGGCGTTCCCCGTCAAGAGCCACCATGGCAGGGCGATCCGGGTCTTTTTCGGGAAGCCGGACTTTCCGGAGGGGCGCCGGATCCACCACATGGCGAGGCCGCTGATGACGAGGAAAACGAGCAGCAGGCAAAGAAAGGTGGCGAGCAGCTTTGTCCAGAAACCGCCGATCCAGCCGACATGGACGGAATACGAGGCGATGTACCCTTTGGCATACGGATGCATGGCCGCCCATGAAGTCTCGCTCAGCATTTCCCCCGTGTCCGGACGCAGCCAGCGCGCCCGCAGTTCCCATGGACGGTTTTCGTAATTCCCCCGGAGGACCAGCGGTACGCGCTCGGATTCGCCATAAAGGATCAGGGAAAAAGCCTGCGGATCGGATGCCTTCGAGGCCTTCCGCAACAGGGTTTCGTAGGGCAGCCAGCGGGTCTCCGGAGAGACCGTCGGATGGTCCACATAAGCCTCTGGAAAAGTCCCCGACAAGGCGCCGGCTCCCGTCCACAGCGAGCCCGCTCCCTTGGAAAAGGCCAGACCGGTCACGAGAATAAGGACCAGAGGGACGCTCAGCCAGACGGCGGGGACACTGTGCCAGTTCCGCCACAGAATGTAGGGCCGGGCACGCTGCACCAGTTTCCATTGCCGGGGACGGGCCCGGGATCCGTTCCACCAGAGGAGGACGCCGCTGAGCGTCAAGAGAATGGTCCAACTGGTGGCCGCTTCCACAAGAAGTCGCCCGGGAAGGACATTGCCCAGCAAGCGGCCACTCCAGAGAAACCGGTGCAGGTCGCGGATTTGGGAAAACAGCATTTCATCCCGGTAACGCCATCCGGCGACCTCGCCCGTGAAAGGCTGAATCCAGACGAGTACGGTTCGGCCCGACCCCGCTTCCTGTACATAGGCTTTGGCGGGCTGTGTTTCTTCTCCCGACCATTCGATACTGAAGAGGTCTCCGGGAACCGCCTCCCTCACCGAGGCCGCCATGCGATCCAAAGAAACCCGCTCCGCTCCGGGAGCCACCCTCATTTCATGGCGGTACAACCATCCTTCGGCCTCCCCTTTCCACACATACAAAGCCCCCGTCACGGAAGCGAGGACAATGACCGGGGCCAGCAGGATGCCCGGCCAGAAATGCCACCACCAGAGCCAGCGGTGGAGCCTGCGCAAGCGCGCCGACAGCCCCTTTTCGCCGGCCGGAGCTTCCTTCCTTTCCGCTGTCATCAGAACCGATAACCGATTTCAACCATTCCGTTGACGGGTGCGCCCGGGAGGACCGAGACCGGTTGATTGGCAAGGAGGTCGTACCGGGTGTCGAAGAGATTCCGGACCGCGAAGCGCATCCGCCAACCTTCCTTTTCATAAGCGATGTGGGCGTCCACGCGCGTGTAGGCATCCATGGAAAAGGTCCCGTTCAGGTCGCCCGACCGCCGACCGCGGTAAAGGAGGGAAAGGCCCCCCGACCATCCCTCCAGAAGGGATCCTTCCGGGATCTCATAATCGGTGTGCACCCCGGCCGCCCACTCCGGTGTGTTCGGCAGCGGATTCCCCGCCACATTTTCATTCTCTCCGGTAGCCGGGTTGGAGAAAAAGCCGTCTTCCACCTCCGTTTCGTTGTAGCTTCCGCTGGCGAGGATGCGCCATTGGGAGGTCAGTTGCCCCATGATTTCCACTTCCATCCCCGCGCTTCGCTGCTCCCCGATCTGTACGCTTTGCGGGGGCACGTCGTTGGTCGTGAAAACCACGTTTTTCTTAACGATCTGGTACGCGGAAGCGGTTGCCAGGAGACGGGGGGCCAGCGCCCAGCGGACCCCGCCTTCGACCTGCGAGGCGGTTTCCGGATCCGGGGGTTCTCCGCTGCTGAGCGTGCCCCCGGCGGGATCCGGTGCCTTGAAAGACTCGACGTAACTGCCATAGAAGGATAAGTCGGACGTCGCTTTCACGACAAATCCTGCCTGCGGCGTGACGGCTGCCTCCCCGAAGGCGAAACGGCTATCCGGGGTCCGCGTCTCCACCTCGAAATCATCGTAACGCAGGGCCGCGAGCAGCAGTACGCGCTCGTTCGGGCTCACCCACCGGTTCTGGAAAAAGGCGCCCCGCGTTTCGATGTCGCGGTCACGGTCGTCGGGCAGCTGCAGCGGAGCCGGTGGCGCAAGCCCATAAACGGGATTGAAAACATTGATGGGGGAAGCCAGGCCGACGACGCTGTCGCGCAGTTCGTCCTCCCGGCGAAGATCCACGCCAAGGCGCCAGCGGTTTTCCCAGTCCCCGGCGCGCAACGTGCCCGCCGCATCCGCCTGCAGACCGAAAAGATGATTTTCCGAAAACTGGTCACTGGTGAACCGGCCCACCGTGTTCGGCGGAAGAGGACCCAGCAGCGACGCGAAGGTCGAACGGGCGAAAAAGTCCGTGGAATCGCGGGTCTCTTCAAAATACTCACCGAAAAGCTGCAGGTTGACGCGGATGTCCTCCGTGACGATCTGCTCCACGTTCAGCCGCAGGGAGATATTCTCGTTCTTGTAGCGGTTTTCCGGTGACTGCAGGTTTCTTCGCGGAGGCAGGTCAAGGCGACCGTCCGCGGTCAGCTCACTGCCCTCCCCCACCGCGCCCACCGTCGGCAGGCCCCGATCAAGAAAGCTCTCCTCCTCTTCCCACTGCGCTTCCAGAAGCACTGTCGTCCGGGCAAAGGGCCGGATCGACAGGGAAGGCGCCATCAGCGTCTCTTCATAATCGATGAAATCCCGGAAGCTTTCCCGCTCGCGCCGCATCGCGATCACCCGCCCATTCACCTCCCGCTCCTCCAGCAGAGAACCCGTCACGTCGAAACTCGCTTCCGTCAGCTCCTGTCCATGACGACCCAAGCCGAAGCGGACGCCCCCTTCCGCCCCGAAAGAGCCTTCCGGCTTCTTCGTCACCCGGTTGACCACCCCGCCCGGCTCTACATCCCCGTATTGGATGGAAGCCGGCCCCTTCAGAATTTCCAGCCGCTCCACCGTCACCGCTTCATTGAAAAATGTGTTGTTCGCGTACTCCCCCTGCGTCACCCCGTTCGTCGAAAGCGAGGCCGCAAATCCCCGCAGCCGATAAGGAGCAAGGTAATTGTCCCCAGGTTGCGCGCTCGCCGACAACAGGACCGCCTCATCCAGATCGGTCACCGATCGTTGCGACAGCACTTCCTCCGTCAACACCGTCGCCCCTTGCGGCAACGCTTCCAGCCGCGCGCCCAGTCGGGGATTGCTCAGCTGCCTCGCCGCCGCTCCCTCCGCCACTTCATATGGGGCCAGCTCGAAGACCTCCTCCGCCGCGCCCGGCAGCGACCCCCACGCCCACAGAAGCCCGCTCGTCGCCAGCAGCTTTCCCGTCCCCAAAAAGCCCCGGACCGCTCCGCGGCTCCCCTTGCTTCCCTTCGCTCGCTCTTTTCGTTTCATCACCGCCGAAGCAGGAAACCCGGGACACGCCCTGTCAATATGATAATGAGACACAGTCCCAATTTTTGCCCGCCCGGAACCCTGTTCCGGAGGATTCCGCGGAGAGGGCCGCCTCATTTCAACGGTATGACCGCACCCGGTTATGGCCTTGGCGGGACCGGGGAAAAACAATCTTTCCCTTTGCCAACTCATGGGTTCAATCGCTGACTCGCAGAGCGTCCTGACCCCGAACCTCTTCTATGAAGATTCTCCTGATCCACAGTGACCAGCACCGCTTCGACTGCGTGGGAGCGAACGGCCTGCGCGGGGACGTGGAAACGCCGCATCTCGACCGGCTCGCGACGGAAGGAACCACCTTCGGCCTGGCCTTCAGCACGATCCCGATCTGCACCCCGGCCCGGGCCTCCCTGATGACGGGGGCGTGGCCGACGCGGCACGGATCGTACTGTATTCCCACCTCGGAGCTGAACCGGGCCGCCCGGCCCGATCTTCCGGTCCTCACCCGGCTTCTGGCGGACGCGGGCCACCGGGTCGCCTGGACCGGCAAATTCCACGGGGAAACGGAGGAACCGCCGGGCCCGTCCCAAGGGGTCGAGGAATGGATCGGTCCGGGAACCTATGCCGCCTGGCGCGAACAGCAGAAGCTCCCGCCCCGCCGCCGGGACGGAGGCCTCTTCGGCAACGTGGACGACGGTTGCCCGCCCGAAAAGTCGGCCCTTGCATGGCAGGCCGACCAGGTCATCCGGCAGCTGGAGGAACGCCGCAACGACACCTTCTTCATCCGCTGGGATCCGCCCGAACCGCATCTCCCGTGTCAACCCACGCCAGCCTTCGCGGAACGATTCGCCGCCGCCCCCATCCCCCCATGGACCAGCTTCCCGGACACGCTCGCGGGCAAGCCCGCCATGCAGAAACGACAAGTACGCATCTGGAACGTCGAGGACTGGACATGGGAGCAATGGCTGCCCGTAGTCCGTCTTTACTACGCCATCATCAGTGAAATGGACCACCACATCGGGCGCGTCCTCGCAAAACTCGACGAACTCGGCCTCGCCGAAGACACCCTTGTTCTCTATTCTTCCGATCACGGAGACTTTTGCGGAGGCACGGGCAGATGGACAAGCATTTCAACATGTACGAGGACGTCGTCCGCGTGCCCATGATCCTGCGCTGGCCGGGACGGATTCCGGCGGGGGCAAGGCGCGACGCCTTCGTCTCGGGCAGCGTCGATATCGCGGCGACGATCCTCGAGGCGGCCGGTATCGAAAAACCGGATACGTTCGCCGGGGAAAGCCTTCTGCCCATGGCCACCGATCCCGGCCTCCAGCCGCGGGAATACGCCTTCGCCCAATACTTCGGCACCGAGAGCGGCGCCTACTCCATGCGCATGATCCGCGATCGGCGCTACAAGCTGGTCTATCACCCGGTGGGCGACCTCGACGAATTCTATGACCTCGAAGAGGATCCCGGCGAGCTGCACAACCTTCTCGCTCCCGAGCACACCGGGCGCCGGGAGGCCGCCGCTCCCGACCTCGCACGGCTCCGCAAGGCCCTCTTGCACACCATGCGGGAACGGAACGACCCCCTCGCCAACCGATGGACGGCCGTTGAACTCGGTGACACTCCCAACCAACCTGCCGGATGACATCCATAGAGCGCTATCTCCTCACCCGGGCCGATGATTTTGGGGCCAGCGACGGCGCCAACCAGGCCATTCTCGAAGCCGCGCGGAGCGGCTTCATCCGTAATGTGGGCCTCATGGCACCAGGCCCCGCCCTCAAGGAGGGCGTAAAGGCTCTGCTCGACCTGCCCGCCTCCCAGCGTCCCTCTCTCGGGCTTCATGCCACCATCAACAGCGAATGGGAAACGCATCGATGGGGCCCCCTTCTCCCTCAAGGAAAAACCGAGGGGCTGGCACGGGCGGACGGCACTTTCCTCCCTTTTCCGAAACTCACCGCGGAAACGGCCTCGCCCCGGACCATTCTCAAAGAAGTGGAGGCCCAACTCCGCCACCTCCGAACCCTCGGCGTGCCTGTGGAATATATGGACACGCATATGGGCTTCGCGTGGATACCCGGCGTACGCGAAGGACTCGTGTCTTTGGCCCGCGAGGAGGGCCTGGTCTGGAACGACGCCGACCTCTTCCCCTCCTTGAAGTTATCCTCCCGCGAGGATCCCGCGCCGGGACCCGGCGAAGTCCTCGCGCAAATGCGGAGCCGTTCGATCGACCACGCCGTCTGGGTCTTTCATCCGAATAGACGGGATCCCCTCAGCGAGTCCCTGCATGTCGTCGGGAAGGAACCCTCCGACCTCGTCGCCCGCCAACGGGAACAGGAATACCGGCTTCTCACTCATCCGGCATGGGTCAAGTCCTTTCTCCATCATCCGCACCTTCGTCTATCCACTTACCCTGAAGCGGCACAACGGAAGTGTAAGGGGTCAGAGGAGAATGGCACTAACTTTTGGGGCTAAATCGTTGGATTAGAGTCAGATGATGCTCGCCCACCTAACGTCCTTAAGTATAGTGAATGTGGGAAAAGAAAAACACGATACTTTCCGGAACTGATCTTGTTATGTGGGCGAGCAAAAGTGTCCGCGAGTGAGCAGCGCAAACGAAAGGTGGAGGATTTG
>JAAAOD010000277.1 GCA_009908535.1 Verrucomicrobiota bacterium | reverse complement strand
CGGTCATTCTCATCACCCTGATCCGCCTGTTGAGTTCCCCGTCGGAAACACCGGAAATCAATCCGGAGCTGGCCGGCGGAAACCAGGCCGCGGAAACGACTCCGGCGGGGGGGGATGAACCGGCCGGCGAACCGGTCCCGGAAAACCTCGTCATCACGGCCAGTGACAATGTCACGCTGATCGTTGAACAGACGATGGACCGCGAGCGTCTGTTCAGCGGTTCCCTGACCAGCGGGGAACAACTTTCGCTGGAAAAGCTGGGGCCGGTCTCCATCCGGTTTACCAACGGCCAGGCTCTCGGGATTGAGGTGGAGGGCCGCAGCTATAACATCAGCCAGTCCGGCGTCGGACGAACCGTTATCGAATAGGGCGCCCGCCCTCCTCCCTTGGAAGGTCGGCGGCAAGGACCGTCTTCGTTTTCAGGTGGACGATGTATTTGCCCTTGAAATACGGATCATCGGCGACCTCGGACAGCGGAAGGACGGCATCGGGCTCGATGCCGGCAGCGGCCAGCTCTTCGGCGTAGCGGTCGCCCTTCCAGTACAAGACGCCGTATCCGAAATCCCCTGGGCCACCGGGACGCAGGTTCGTGCGGATCCAGCCGAGAAAGCGCGGAAGGTTGGTCACGGCCCGTCCGAGGACGTAATGCCATTTTGATTCCAGCTTTTCCGCCCGCTTGTTGATGACGGCGACGTTGGCAAGATCCAGCTCCCTGGCCATGGCTTCGACCGCCCGGGCCTTCTTGGCGATCGAATCGCAGAGGTGAAAGGTGGTCTCCGGAAAGAGAACGGCCAGGGGCAGACCGGGCAGCCCGCCCCCGGTACCCACATCGAGAACGCGTTCCCGCGGCGCAAATTTTACCCATTTGGCAAGGACAAGACTGTGCAGCAGGTGGTGGGTGCGGAAGGCGTCCATGTCCTTGCGCGAGACGAGATTGATGCGCCCGTTCCAGTCCCGGAAAAGCTTTTCCAGTTGTGCGAGCCTGTCCCGTTGTCCGGAGGTAAGATCCGGAAAGACCGAAATGAGTTCGGGGGCGGACATGCCGTTTGCGGCCGGGGCGGAATCCCGCCTGCTCATTCCTGGCTCGCGAGCCAGCGTTCGGCTTCCATCGCCGCCTGGCAACCCATTCCGGCAGCGGTAATGGCCTGACGGTACACTTGGTCGGCACAGTCGCCGGCAACGTACACGCCCGGAAGGTGGGTCTTCACCTGACTGCCGTTCTCGGGGATGAGGTAGCCTTTGTCGTCGACATGCAAATCCTGCGCGAAGGGACCGGTGTTGGGGATGTGCCCGATGGCGATGAAGAAGCCCTTGGCCTCCAGCTCGGATTCCTCGTTGGTTTTCACGTTGCGGATTTTCGCCGCGCGCATGGTGCCGTCCCCACCGGCGAGAACTTCCACAGGCACGGTGTCCCAGTGGATGTCGATCTTTTCATGCTCCATGACGCGGTCAGCCATGATACTGGAGGCGCGCAACTCGTCGCGCCGGTGCAGCATGTGCACGCGGCTGCAGAAGCGGGTCAGGAAAAGGGCTTCCTCGCAGGCGCTGTCGCCGCCGCCGACGACAATCACTTCCATGTCCCGGTAAAAGGCACCGTCGCAGGTGGCGCAGGTCGTCACGCCCTTGCCGCCGAACATCTCCTTTTCGCCGGGAATATCGAGCAACCGGGGGCGCGCCCCCGTGGCGACAATAACGGCCTTTGTCTTGTAGACCTCACCGCCGTCGGTGACCAGTTCCTTATCCTCTCGGTGCAACTTCGCCTCGCTGACCTGGGCGAACTGGGTCCGCGCGCCAAAGCGGGTAGCCTGTTTGCGCAGGTGGTCCATGAGGGTAAAGCCGTCGATACCCTCCGGCCAGCCGGGAAAATTCTCCACCTCGCTGGTCGTGGTAAGCTGGCCACCGGGCTGCCCTCCTTCGAGGACGAGCGGGTTAAGATTGGCCCGGGCGGCATAGATCGCCGCCGTCAGGCCGGCGCATCCTGTTCCAAGTATAATCACGTTTTCCATCGCAGGCGTAGGAGAAAGGTTAATACAGGACCGCGCTTACAGCGAGACTGAGCCCTGCCACAGTAAAGAAAACGCCGCAGACCCGGACGCGCAAGGGCTGCCTGAAAAGAAAGTCGAGGAGGTCCCGCATGCGATACGGCATCGTCCCGAAATACATCGCCGCGACGATGAACAGGTAGAGCAGAGTGACGAGGAAAAGGCGCTCCGGAATCTCGTAATGACCGAAGGCCGACTTCAGGCCGACATTGGCGCAAAGCAGGGTCAGAATGGCGAATCCGCGCACGGCGAGGAAATCGCGCACATAATAGATCGAGCCGAAGAGGGTCGCGGCAAAGAGGAGAAAGAGCAGGTGCCGGTAATTGCCAAAATCGGAGGGCCCGAGGTTGAGGATTTTCCAGAGAAACCAGCCGCCGCCGAGCAGCATGGTGGCAATGCCGAGGGCCCGGTTGCGGGGAAAGGCGCGAACGGGCGATTCCACCCGGCCGGGAGCCAGCAGCAGGGGAAGGCCGATCACGAGCAGAACAAGGCTGGCGAGCAGGGTGAAAAGAAGGAGGGACGGAATCATTTTGCTATGGAAAAGCGCGGATCCTTGGCGGCCTCCTCCGCTTCGTCAATCCCCTGCAACACCAACTCGCCGCGCAGGGCCGTAACACTGGCCTCGGTGATCCTCACCGGGACCGTCTCACCGACCAGCCGCTCGGTGCCGGGAAAAATCACCTTCCGATTACCGGGATTACGCCCCATGTAGTTGCCCTCGCCTTTGCGGGCCGGCCCTTCCACAAGGACCTCCTGCTCCGTCCCGACGAGGGACTGGTTCGCACGCAGGGAAGACTGTCCGAGAAGCTCCAGCAGCTCCTTGTTCCGCTGTTCTTTCACCTCTCTCGGGACATCGTCCGCCCTCTCCGCGGCCGGCGTTCCGCTGCGCTCGGAATACTTGAAAATGAAGGCCATGTCGAAGCCGACCTCCGCGAAGAGACTGCGCGTGGCCGCGAATTCCTCCGCCGTCTCGCCGGGAAAGCCGACAATGACATCGGTGGAAAGGGCGATGTCCGGTCGCACCTCGCGCAGTTGCGCAACGATCTCAAGGAACCTCCGCCGCGTGTAAGGGCGGCGCATGCGTTTCAGCATGCTGTCGGCCCCGCTCTGTACCGGCAGGTGGACGTACGGCATGAGTTTCTCGAGCCGGCCATAGGCGTCGACGAGGTCGCGCTGAAATCCGCGCGGGTGCGGTGAGGTAAAACGGATGCGCTCCAGTCCGGGGATCGCATTCACCCGTTCCAGCAGCTGGACGAAGGGACTTTTCCCGTCCCGGTAGGGGATCTGGCGCAGGCCGTAGCTGTTCACGATCTGGCCCAGAAGGGTCACTTCGCGGGTGCCGGCGGCGACCAATTCCCGGATCTCCCCGCAGATGGAATCCATGCTGCGGTAGCGTTCCGGTCCCCGGGTCTTCGGGACAATACAGAAGGTGCAGTGCATGTTGCAGCCCTGCATGATGCTGACGAAGGCGGAGACCTGCCGTTGTCCTTCATAATGTTGGCGGATGGTTTCCTCCGAGCCGGTCTCTTCAGCAAGGTCCACGAGTGTGCTCGGTTTCGGTCCCAGTCCGCGCTGGCTGGCAATGAACTGGTCCAGCATTTCCGGGACGCGGTGAAACTTCTGCGTTCCCACAAGGAGATCGAGGTCGGGAAGCTTCTCAATCAATTCCTCGCCCCGGTTTTGCGCCATACAGCCCATGACGCCGATGAGAAAATGCGGATCCTCCTTTTTCCGTTTCGCGAGGTGGCCCGTTTTTCCGATGGCCTTCTGTTCCGCCTGGTCGCGCACGGCACAGGTGTTGAGGAGGACGATGTCGGCCTCGTGCTCACTGTCTGTGATGGAGTAACCGCGCTTGCGCAGCAGGGCCGCCACGGCCTCGGAGTCGCGCTCGTTCATCTGGCAGCCGTACGTCTTGATGTAGACCCGGTTCATCCCTTTACGAGGTATCCTTTCTGCTCGAGGAAGGGGCGTAGCCGGTCCCGGCACTCCCCCTGGAGTTCAACGACCGCGTCCTTCCGCGTTCCACCGGTCCCGAGGGCAGTCCGCAGTTCCGGAAGCAGGCGCCGCGCCTCCTCCACTCCGCCGGGAAAGCCACTCACTTCCGTAACCGTCTTGCCACCCTTGCCTGCCTTAAGCTTGCGCAGCAGCAACGGACCGCGCCGACCCTTTTTGGCCTGGCGACGTTCCGCCCGGCTTGAGGGTTCAGGCGACGGAGATGGCGGCCCTTTCTTCAATCCGTCGGAGGAAAGCGCGGCAAAGGGATTATCCGCGGACAACTCCATCCCGCCTTCGGTGGAAATGCGTTCCTTTTTCCGTGCCATGCCGTTTTCAACAGGTTCCGTGGGGCGGCTGGCCGCCGTCGAGCCAAATCTCCGCTTTCGCGTAGCTCCGCTTGCTCAGGTAATGCCGCAATTCGGCCGGCGCTTCGCCGGCGGCGATATCAAGAGCCTGCAGGGAATCAGCGATGGTACCCTCCTCTTTGCCGAGAATGACCCGGAGGTGGTGGCGGATATGGTCCCGCTGCTGCCCGCTCAGCGTTTCGTTGCTTTGTCCTTTCATTTTTTCCGTTTAAGAACAGATTCATCCGCATGATTCCGGTGCAAGTCTACAACGTCATTCACTTTGTCGGCATTTTCATGATTTTCCTGGGTTACGGCGGGCTGATCGTTCGCAGCATCACTGGAAGCGATGACCGGCGCATCCGCAAGCTCGGGGCGATCACCAGCGGGATCGGGCTTTTCCTGGTCCTTCTTGGCGGTTTCGGCCTTCTTGCCCGGCTCGGCTACGGCTGGCCGATCTGGGTCCTCGTCAAAATCGCGATCTGGATGATCCTCGGCTTCCTCATCATGGTGATCAACCGCAAGCCACAGCTGGCCGGCACGATGTGGTGGCTGACGCTGGTGCTCGGCTTCGTCGCCGTGCTCATGGTCGTCTATAAGCCGTTCATGTAGCCGAATTCGTGAGAATTTGGCCGGCCGCCCCACCGGTAGCCGAATTCGTGAGAATTTGGCCCGCCGCTACGGGGCGATGGTGAATCCCTGGTAGCGGCGGGGACGCTGGTGGTCCGAGCGCTCGGTGCGGCGGATGAAGTTGTCCATGCGGTCGATCACCTCGCCCACGAACCGGCTGACCTCCGCCTCCTCCCCTTCGGCGATCATTTCAACACGGCCGTCGGGAAGATTCCGCACATACCCGGAAATCTCGAACTCGCGGGCGATGCGGAGCGTCTTGTACCGGAACCCGACACCCTGCACATGGCCGCTGAAGTAGACCTCGCTGGCAAAAACCTCTTCCATGTCCATTCCTTACCGTCGTCAATCCCGGCCTGCTGACAAGTCTTTCCGGCAAAGCGGGTTGCGTGCAAAACGGGCTTTCATCATTGCCAAAGAAGGCTTCAGGACCACAGTGGTCGAGTAGAGTCAAAACCGATATGGCAGAATTTAATAAAGACGGGCAGCCAGAGGGGGAGTGGGACGATAAAGGGAATTTATCCTGGAACGAAGCAGACTGGCACCAGTTTCTCCAGCGACAGGAGCAGGAAGTCGCCCGATTCCTTCGGTTTTACGACGAGTGCCCGACACCCGGGATGGAACGGCTCGATTGGGTCGCCCGGCAGATGGGCTGGGATTCCGAGGACTGGTCGGTGAGTGACTTCCCCGACGAGGAGGAAACCGGCGAGGGCTGGAAGGAAGAGGACGCAAACGCGCCCGAGTTCCACGACACCGATCCCTACACCCTTCATCGTCACCCCGTCTTTGTCGTGACCTCGGGCCTTTTTCTACAGGTGCGGTACATCTGGCGCTGCGTCCTCGAGAAAAACCAGGGTAAGGCGGACGCGCTCGTTTCCTTTGATTTCGCAGAATGCCTCGCTGAGGCGGAAAAGCATTCTCTTCTCGCCATGCAATGCATGGACATGGGGGACTTTCTGCTCTGTATCGTCCACCTCAAGCGGGTCCTGCGAGGCATCAATCTCTCCCTGAGCCATCTGCCGGCTCTCGTCTCCATTTCCCCCGCACCGGAGCGTCTGCAGGCAACGCTGCGCTCGCGGCTCTTCGACCTCCGGGAAGTCTGCCTGCGGGTCCTGATGGATTGTCGTGAAGAAGAAGGGCGCGATTTCCGCGACAACGACGGCTGAGCCCCTGCCCTGCCCGCTCTGCGGCATCGGCGATACTGCGGGGACAGACGCCGGCTGGCAGTTTTACGCCTGTTCCCGCTGTGGCCTCGTCTTCCGCCATCCGCACGACTATCCGGACGCGGCGACCGAGAAAGCGCACTACGACCTGCACGAGAACGACCCTTCGGACCCGGGCTACCTTGCCTTCCTGCGCCGCTGCACGGAACCCCTTGTCGCCTTCCTGCAGCTCGGAGAGGAGGGGCTCGACTTCGGGTGCGGCCCCGGTCCCGCCGTTGACCGGTTGCTGCCGGATCAAAAGGTCCACCGCTACGATCCCTTTTATTTCCCGGACAGGAAACCGCTTGCCCGGCGATACGATTTTCTCGTCTGCACGGAGACGGCCGAACATTTTCATGATCCGGCGGCCTCCTGGCACCGGCTCTTCGGTCTCCTCCGTCCCGGGGGCCGACTGGCGGTGATGACCCGGCTGCTGGAGGATCCCGCCGCCGTGGCCGGGTGGTGGTACAGCCGCGACCCGACGCATGTCGTCTTTTACCGGGAGGCCACCTTTCGCTGGCTGGCGGAACGGTTCTGCGCCCGCCTGGATCGTCCCCACCGCGATGTTGCTCTCTTTCATCGCTGAGCCGTGTTGTCACAACCGTTTGACATTGACGGGCTCGTGTAGCTTCTTCCCAAATCCTCTCTTTTCCGACGGCATGCGATCGTACTTTATCCGCAGGTTTCTTCTCATTCCCCCGACACTGCTGGGAATCACGCTGATCGTTTTTGCCATTACCCGCTTTGTCCCCGGAGGCCCCGTCGAACAGGCCTTCATGCAGATGCAGCAGGTCAATGCCGACAGCGGCCGTTCCTTTGGCAACGAGCAGGCAATGTCGGATGAGCAGATCCAGCAGCTGAAGGAAATGTACGGCTTCGACAAGCCTTGGTACATCGCCTACGTGCACTGGCTCGGGGATCTTGCCCAAGGCGATCTCGGCAATTCGTACCGCTGGAACGAGCCGGTCTGGAACCTGATGGGGGAAGCCTTGCCGATTTCGCTGTTTTACGGTCTCTGGACAGTCGTCATCACCTATCTTGTCTGTATTCCCCTCGGGGTGCTGAAGGCCATCAAGCACCGGACCTGGGTGGATAACATAAGCTCCATTCTGATCTTCGCCGGCTACGCGATTCCGGGCTACGTTCTCGGAGCCCTGCTGATTCTCTTTTTCGCCGTGCAGCGGGACTGGTTTCCCATGGGGAACTTTGTCGGCTTCGAGCACCAGTACCTGATGCCATGGGGCGTCTTCACGAACGCACAGGCGTTTCTGAGCGTTTTGCATCACGCCGTGCTGCCCCTTATCTGCTACCTGATCGGAAGTTTCGCGGTGACGACGCTTTTGATGAAAAACCACCTCATGGACAACCTTGCCGCCGACTACATGCGGACGGCGGTGGCCAAGGGGGTTCCCTTCCGCAAGGCCGTGGTGAGCCATGCCCTGCGGAATTCCCTGATCCCGATCGCGACCACCTTCGGGCAGAACATCATCCTCTTTGTCACCGGATCCTTCCTCATCGAGTTTCTTTTTGATATCAACGGTTTCGGCCTGCTTGGGCTGGAAGCGATTTTCCAGCGCGATTATCCCATTGTCATGGGGGTGGTCCTGCTTTCGAGCTTTCTCCTGCTGCTGGGGAATATCATCTCGGATATCCTCGTCGCCCTGATTGATCCGCGTATCCGCTTCCAGTAAGCCCGCATGACGACCGCTTCCGCCACAGAGACCGATCTCCGCGAACCGCCGCCGCTCCACCGACAGAAGGCGGCGCAGGCGCTGTTGGCGGCGGCGGTCGTCGGCCTGCTCCTCGCCGTCTTTGTGAAGGCCAGTTTCGGTCTCGGGGTGCTGGCTCTCGCAGTGCTCATCGGGATGCGCAAGCTGCAGTATCGCCTCAATCCCCTGACCGAAAGGAAGCTCTCCCGTTTCCGCAGCATTCGACGCGGCTACTGGTCGTTCCTTCTCGTACTGGGCCTGACCGTCTGGTCGCTTTTCGCGGAATTCTTCGTCAATGACCGGGCCCTCCTTGTCCGCTACGACGGCGAGTTCCGACTCCCCCTGTTCGGCGTGGTCGAACTGGGGAATGACTACGCGCTGGGGGGAGTGAAGGAAAATATCCCCGTCAATTACCGTGCACTGAAGGAGCAATTCGCGGGAGAAGCGGGCAACTGGGTCATCATGCCCATCATCCCGTATTCACCGAATGAGAATATTCCCTACGAGGGGGTGCTCAAACCGAGGCCGCCCAGCATCGCCTCCCAGAATTACCTCGGTACGGATTCGACCGGGCGCGACATCCTCGCGCGGCTCATCTACAGCTTCCGCATCGCGATCTTTTTCTCCCTCGCCTTCATGGCCCTGACCTTCCTGATCGGCATCACCATCGGCTGCATCATGGGCTATTTCGGAGGAGCGGTGGACCTGACCGTGCAAAGACTGATCGAAATCTGGTCCAATGTTCCCTTCCTCTACATGGTGATCATCGTCTTCTCGGTCATCCCCTCGACTTTCAGCATCAGTACGCGGATCTTTATCCTCTTGCTGATCATGGTCCTCTTCAGCTGGACCAGCATCACTTACTACATGCGCACGGCGACCTTCAAGGAGAAGGCGCGGGATTATTCCTCGGCCGCGCTTGTCCTCGGAGCCGGGACCGGGCGAATGATTTTCAAGCACATCCTGCCGAACACCATCTCCACCATCGTCACCTTCATTCCCTTTGTCCTCGTGCAGGCGATCACGGCAATCACCGCGCTGGACTTTCTCGGTTACGGCCTGCCGCCGCCCACGCCCAGCATGGGTGAGCTGCTCAAACAGGGCCGGGATACGCTGAATATCGCGCCGTGGATCGTCTTTTCCGCGTTTGGGGCCCTCGTCCTGCTTCTCACCCTTGTCACCTTCGTGGGCGAAGCCGTCCGCGAGGCCTTTGATCCGAAAAAATTCACCTTATATTCCTGATATGAAAACACAGAAGTTCCCTCGATCGTCCCTCGTTGCGGCCCTCCCCCTCTGCCTGCTCATTGCCGGTTGCGGTGGCGGCGGTGGCGAGGAGGAATCCGCAGCGGCGGAAGAAGCCGCCACCCTGACCGTGTTCGACCTCCCGCAGGAGGTGCAGGATTACTTCGATACCAAGGTCAATATTCCCGTCGCCGAGTTCGAGGCGATGGAACGGGGGGACCTTTCCGAGGAGGAAATCAAAGCGAAGGAAGCCGCCGGCGCGTACCCGAAGTTCTTCCAGTTTGCCTCCCCGGAAGACATTCCGGCCGACCTGGAGTGGGATAACGGAATGGACCTGCCGGAATTCGCCAGTCCCAAGGCCAAAAAGGGCGGGACCCGGTACCAGCGGTTGCAGGACTTTCCCCGCACCCTCCGGACCGTCGGCCCGGACGCCAACGGGGGCTTCCGTCCCTACCTTCTTGATGACGTCGTCATGCAGTTTGCCCGGCGCCATCCGAACCGGACGGAAATCGGTCCCCACGGCCATTACTACTACCCGGGAATCGCGAAGGAGTGGGCGGTGGATCGGGAAAACAGACGGGTGTTCGTCCGTCTGAACGAACGGGCGCGCTGGTCGGACGGAGTTCCGGTGCGCGTAAAGGATGTTTTCTACATGTTCTACATGTACCAGAGCCCGCACATCCAGGCGCCCTGGTACAATAACTGGTACAACCGGCAGTACGTTCGCGTGACCCGTTACGACGAGCTGACGTTCTCGATGACCCTTCCGGAGGCCAAGCCGGACATGAACGCCCGCGTCCTCGAGCTGAGCGTCAAGCCGGCGCACTTTTACGGCGTTCTCGACGAGGATTTCACGACGAAATTCCAGTGGAAGTTCGCGCCGACCACCGGCGCCTACGTGGTCCGCGAGG
>JAAAOD010000120.1 GCA_009908535.1 Verrucomicrobiota bacterium | reverse complement strand
GCATCGTCTTTCGCTCCTTCAACCCCGACTACACCGTCCGCATCGGAGCCGACGAACTTCTCGAGCGGGCCCGCGCGCTCTTTCCCAAGGCCACCGCACGCCCGCAGATACCGCCCGAGCCCCGGTGAGGCTCTCCTCCTTTCCGAAAACGCACATTGCTCCTTTACACAGCCAAAAAGACAGACAAGTCTTTACGTAATGGTGAAAAAGAAGGCGGCGGACTTATTCGTGGAGTGCCTCGAAAGCGAGGGAGTGACGCACATTTTCGGGGTTCCCGGGGAGGAAAACCTCGCTTTTCTGGACGCGGTATCGCGGTCGCGGATCGAACTGGTGCTGACGCGGCATGAGCAAACGGCGGGGTTCATGGCGGCGACCTACGGACGGCTGACGGGCAAGGCCGGCGTCTGCCTGTCGACGCTGGGTCCCGGGGCGACGAACCTGGTCACGGCGGCGGCCTACGCTCAACTGGGGGCGATGCCGATGCTGATGATCACGGGGCAGAAGCCGATCCACACGAGCAAGCAAGGGCAATTCCAGATCATCGACGTGGTGGACATGATGGTGCCGATCACGAAATCCACGAAGCAGATCGTCAGCGCGGAGGGCATTCCGGCGCGGGTGCGCAACGCTTTTCTCCGTGCGGAGGAGGAGCGGCCCGGGGCGGTCCACCTTGAATTGCCCGAAGACGTGGCGGAGGAGGAAACGGAAGCCCGGCCGATTATCGCCAGCCTGCATTCCCGACCGGTCGCGGACGAGGCGGCTCTGGAACATGCGGCGGGCTTGTTGCGGGAAAGCCGCCATCCGGTACTCCTCATCGGCGCGGGGGCCAACCGGAAGGATTGCCGCCGTGCCCTGCGCGCCTTCATTGCGAAACAGCGCCTTCCTTTCGTAACGACGCAAATGGGCAAAGGGGTGGCCGACGAGACGGATCCGCTCTTTCTTGGCAACGCCGCGATGTCCGCCGAGGATTATCCGCATCGGGCGCTGGAGCTGGCGGATCTCATCGTGAATGTCGGGCACGATGTCGTGGAGAAGCCTCCCTTTTTCATGGATGGTTCGGATCGCAAGGTGATCCACCTGAATTACGTGCCGGCGGAAGTGGATCCGGTTTATTTTCCGGACGCGGGGGTCATCGGGGACATTGCCGCCTCTATTCATTCATTGAACGGAAAGGTGGACCCGCAGAGCCACTGGAACAGTGACTGTTTCAAGGAAATGGCCGCCGCGCTGCGCAGCGATCGGGCCGGGGGCGCGAAGGAAACCGGTTATCCGATCCCACCGCGTCGGCTTGTCGGCATCGTTCGGGAGTCGATGCCGGACGACGGCATCCTCACCCTCGACAACGGCGTCTATAAAATCTGGTTTGCGCGCGACTACCCGGCCCGGCGGGCCAACACGATCCTGCTCGACAACGCCCTTGCCAGCATGGGCGCGGGCCTGCCCTCGGCCATGGCGGCGAAGCTTGTCCATCCGGACAAACAAGTCATGGCGGTTTGCGGAGACGGGGGCTTCATGATGAACTCGCAGGATCTCGAAACCGCCGTCCGGCTTGGCATGGATCTCGTCGTCCTCGTCTTGAATGACTCCAGTTACGGAATGATCCGCTGGAAACAGGCGCAAATGGGGCTCGCCGATTTCGGATTGCAATTCGGGAATCCAGACTTCGTGCAGTATGCGCAAAGCTACGGGGCGAAGGGACATCGTCTCGGGGAGGGCGACCGCCTTGAGGACCTGCTGGTGAACGCTTTCGCGGAGGGCGGGGTGCATCTGATTGACGTCCCGGTCGATTATTCCCGGAATGGAGACCTCCTTTTCGTGGAGATCCCCAAGGCAAGTTCCGAATTGCACGCACGTCTTTGCGGGAACGGAAGCGTCCCCCCACCCCTCGGCTCATTATGATGGACGAAACCTATTCTCTTTATCTGGCCAACCGGCCGCTTTGCCCGAACACCGCGAACACGGTCGTCGACAAGTTCACGGGTGAGGAAGCCACGCGGACTCCTCTCGCCGACGCCGCGCTCCTCGACCGGGGCATCGCGGCGGCGGTCGAAGCGGTCCCGGCGATGCGGGAGCTGCGGCCCTACGAGCGCGCGGAAATCCTGCAGCACTGTGTGAGGGAATTTACGAGGCGGTCGGAGGAACTCGCCACGATTCTCCGCATCGAGGCGGGCAAGCCCATCCGGGACAGCCGCGGCGAAGTGGCCCGCCTCATCGACACCTTCGCCATCGCCGCGCGCGAAGCGCTCCAACCCAAGGGCGAAATGCTCAATCTGGAGATCAGCGAGCGCAGCCGCGGCTACCGCGGCTTTGCCAAGCGGGTGCCGGTGGGCGCCTGCTCCTTCATCACGCCGTTCAACTTTCCTCTTAATCTGGTCGCCCACAAAGTGGCCCCGGCCATTGCGGCGGGGTGTCCCTTCGTTTTGAAACCCGACAGCCGCACGCCCGTCGGCGCCCTCCTCATGGGGGAAATCCTCGCGGAAACCGACCTTCCCGGCGGCGCGTTCTCCATCCTCCCCTGCGAGGTCGCCGAAGCCGACGCCTTCACCACGGATCCCCGCCTGAAACTGCTCAGTTTCACCGGATCCCCGCAAGTGGGATGGGAACTGAAAGCGCGGGCGGGCCGCAAAAAGGTGGTCCTCGAACTGGGCGGCAACGCCGCCTGCATCATCGATGCGGATGCCGATCTCGAGGACGCGGTACGGCGCCTTGTCTTCGGCGCCTATTACCAATCCGGCCAAAGTTGTGTCTCCGTGCAGCGCATCCTCGTCCATGAGGCCGTCGCCGACGAGCTGGAGGAGAAGCTTGCCTCCGCCGTCCGCGCCCTTGCCTCCGGGGATCCCGCCGATGAATCCGTCTTCATCGGACCCATGATCGCGGAAAAGGAAGCGCAACGTATCGAAAAATGGATCACATCGGCACGGGAAGCGGGCGCCCGCCTGCTTTGCGGAGGCACGCGCAAGGGTGCCGTCATGGAGGCCAGCCTGCTCGCGGACGTTCCGCCGGATCAGCCGATCGCCTGCGAGGAAGCCTTCGGACCGGTCGCCGTCCTGCGGCGCTTCCGGGACTTCGACGAGGCCCTCGCGATGGCCAACGACAGTGCCTTCGGCATCCACACCGGGGTTTTCACAAGGGATATTCGCCGCGCCCTGCGGGCATGGGACGAACTCGAAGCGGGCGGCGTCCTCATCAACGAGGTGCCCTCATGGCGCGTCGACAACCTTCCCTACGGCGGCGTCAAGGAAAGCGGCCTCGGTCGCGAAGGCGTGCGCTACGCCATGGAGGACATGACGGAAATCCGCAGCCTCGTCATCCGCGATTAAACCAACGCACACCGTCCATGCCGCAGACCCTCAGCATCGATCTCCACAAAATGGCCCGGTTCACCAACGCGGCCATCTGGGTATTGCCGTTCCTCTTTCTCGCCGTCGGAACGGCGATCTCCTTCTACTTTCACTTCCTGACGGTGGCTTTTCTGTTCCTGCTCCTGATGAACCTCTTCTACCGGCATGTGCAGACGGAGCACACCGTGTTGCGCAATTTCGGCATTCTCGGCCAGGGCCGCTATCTCATTGAAAGCATCGGCCCTGAATTCCGCCAGTATCTGTACAGCGGCGACCGCGAGGAGCGGCCCTTCAACCGGCTCGAGCGCTCGAATGTCTACCGCAAGGCCAAAAGCGTGGAATCGGCCTCTTCCTTCGGCACTTTGCTGGATTACGATGCCACGGAGCTGAAACTCCGGCATTCCCTGTTCCCGAGCACGCTGGAGGCCGAACAACCCTTTCGTCTCGCCATCGGCGAAGAGCGGGGCCTGAAGGATCCGTACATCCTCCGCAGGCCCATGATGATCAGTGCCATGAGTTACGGCGCCCTCGGCGCCAACGCCGTGCGGGCCCTCGCCCGGGGAGCCGCGCGGGCGGGAATTGTCATGAACACCGGCGAGGGCGGCTATCCCCGGTATCACCTGAAAGAGGACGCCGACCTCATCTTTCAGCTGGGCACGGCCAAGTTCGGCGTGCGCACCGAGGACGGGGACCTCGATCCCGAAGCCCTGCGGCAGCTCGCCGCCGAAGAACGGATCCGGATGATCGAGATCAAGTTTTCGCAAGGGGCCAAACCGGGAAAAGGAGGACTGCTTCCCAAGGAAAAAATCACCCGGGAAATCTCCGAACTCCGGAAGGTTCCCATGGGAAAGGATGTCGTCTCCCCTCCCTTCCACCGCGAATGCGTCGACCTCCCCTCCACCGTCGCGTTCATCGACCGGATCCAGCGACTCGTCCCCCTGCCCGTCGGCATCAAGTTGTGCGTCGGTTCCTTCACGGAATTGCGCCAATTCGTGCGCGAGATGAAACGCAAGGACGTCTTCCCCGACTGGATCACCGTCGACGGCGGCGAAGGCGGTACCGGTGCCGCTCCCGCCGCCTTTCTCGACCGCGTCGGCATGCCGCTCTTTCCGGCCCTCCACGGTCTTGTCGAAATTCTCAAGGAGGAAGGCGTCCGCGACCGCCTCAGGATCTTCGCCGCCGGCAAGCTGATCGACGCCGGTCGCCAGACCCTCGC
Organism: Verrucomicrobiota bacterium; assembly: GCA_009908535.1. Taxonomy (GTDB): domain Bacteria; phylum Verrucomicrobiota; class Verrucomicrobiia; order Opitutales; family Oceanipulchritudinaceae; genus Oceanipulchritudo. Next base: position 5,539 of record JAAAOD010000120.1, on the reverse strand, counting down.
CTTCGCCCTCGGAGCGGACGCCTGCTACACCGCGCGCGGTTTCATGCTCGCCCTCGGTTGTATTCAGGCCCGCGAGTGCGGCAACAACACCTGCCCCGTGGGCATCACCACGCAGGATCCGCACCTGCAGGCCGGTCTTGTCATCGAGGATAAAGCAAGGCGTGTGCGTAATTACGCCGAGAATACGTTGCGCGAATTGCGGGAACTCACCGTTTCCATGGGAAAATCCTGCCCGAGCCGTCTCAGCGCGGAGGACGTTTTTATTCCCAGCGGCAGCAGCCTGTGGAACATGATCCGCGAGACCCCCCTCTCCGAACGCACCCAAGCTTCCCCGGAGCGCTGATCCTCCGCAGCCAAAGGAATCCACCCCATGAAATCGGTCGCCATCGCTCTTCTCACCTTCCTCCTCCGCATCGGTTTGGCCGCCGTGTTTCTCTTCGCCGCTTTCAGTAAGTTCAACGGCTGGGGCGCTTCCGTCGACCTTTTCCGGCAACTCGATATGGAGCCGGTCGGCCGCTACCTCGTCGCCACCCTCGAAGGCGTATCCGCCCTCCTGATCCTCTTTCCCCTGACCGTCCCCACCGGCGCCCTCCTCGGTTGGGGCCTCATGACCGGCGCCCTCCTCGCCCACTTCACCAAGGTCGGCGTCGCCGGCCCCATGCTGCCGCTCGCCTTGACCGCCCTCGCCGCGTGGATCGCCTCCATGCTCCTCCTCTTCCTCCGTCGCGATCAGGTCGGCTTCATCCGACACATGTTCGACTGCGGGAAAAAGGAAGAGGATTCCCCGAACCGGGAACCTTGAATCTCCACTAATCCATTTTTTCCGGAATAAACAGACAGACTTTTCTTTCTTTATTGATCTATGAAAACGAAAACGAACCCTCTCCGCCGGCGTCTTCTATTGACGGCGGCGACCCTGATCCTCGCCGCGCCGATGGCGTCGGCGGGGGAATATGAACTGGAGAAGCACCGGATTGCCTGGAGCGGATCCATGCCGGCGGCGACGCATACGGGCTTGTTGTCGCCGGAGTCCTTCGATGTCGCCATCGGGGAGGACGGCACGATTGAATCACTGGACGTGGTCCTCGACATGGACAGCATCGACGTCACGGACCTTGAAGGAAACAAGCGCGACAAGCTGATGAAGCATTTGCGCAGCGAGGATTTCTTTTATGTGGAAAAGTATCCGACGGCGCGCTTCCGCATGGATGAATTCCGTGACGGAGAGCTGTACGGGACGATCACCATCCGCGGCATCTCCCGGGATTTTTCCATTCCGGTGGAGGTGCGCGGGCACCCGGATCGCGGCTATATCCTTAAGGGCGGTTTCACTTTCGACCGGCAGAACTTCGACGTGAACTACCAGAACAGCGGCTTTTTCGGCGTCGCCAAGGACAAGATCATCCGCGACGAGGTGGAAGTGGATATCGAGCTGATGGTGGCGCGCAGCTGAATTGGGCGGGTGACTTGGCGCGGAATCCCGCATTTGGAAACGCGCGCCCGTTGGTTCACCGGATGGATAAACCGCGGCTGGCGGACCCCTGCCGACTAGTTCACCCGGTCTGCGACCAGTCCTCGACCCGGAGACCCGGCATGCGCGCAAAGTGCCGGGTGTTGAGGGTTGCCAGAACCAGCCCGTTGGCCAGCGCCGTGGCGCCGATCAGAAGGTCCATGCAGGCCACGGATTCGCCAGCCTCGGCAAGCTGCCGGCGCAGACGGGCGTATTCCACAGCTTCCGCATATCCAAAGGGAAGCAGGGTCAATTGATCTTTGAGATACCTCTCGTATTCCGTCCACAGCCGGCTTGATCCTCTTTTCTCCAGCCCGAACAGGAGCTCCGCTTCGCAGCAGGAGGAAATTGCCAGAACCGAGTCTCCCAAACTGCGCCACCGGCGGACGACCGGATCCAACGGGTTTGGCTTGAGACGTTGCGAGTAGACGGAGGTGTCGAGGAGATGGGTCAGCATGGCCTCGGACCGTTTGTCGATTCGTCAAGGATGCTGGCGCCCATGTCCTCCAACGGGGCGCGTTCCGGCAGGTCGAAATCCTCAAGGGGCCCGTATTTCGCCCGCGATTCCTCCACGGTATCCCATACCGAACCAGGCCCGCCCTCCTCCCCGAGCGGGACGATCCTCACCAAGGGCTTTCGGTTCCTGGAAACCAGGCAGGCCTCGCCGGTGCGCGCAACTTCCTCGCAGATTTGCGCAAGGTGGGTCTTTGCCTGATAGATTCCGATCCGTTTCATTGGGACTGATCGTAGACTGGTCGACTGATCTGCTACAAGCAGAATCAAACTCCCGCCCATATTCGGCCCCGGAGGCACGGAGGTCCTTCGGAGGTCTTCCGAGGCCTCAGGGGGCTCTCCAGAGGGCGGTTTCCGGGTAGAAGGCCTGCCATGCGAACCAGTAGGCGCGGGTCACCGGAATCCTCTCCCCGGATTTGGTGCGCACGGCCCTCACGGTTTCGCGTTCCGGGTCAAAGGACACCTCGATGAGGGACTCCCCCACCCGGGCCTTCACGCTTTCCTCCTCCGCAAGCTCCCCGAGGGGAAAAGCGGCCGCCACTCCGTCCACGTGCAGGCCGGCGATCCATTCCTTGTTCTTCAGCTCGTCCCGGTACTTTCTCACCGGAAAGAGGGTGCGTTGCGTCCGCTCGTAATCCCGGTACGGCATCCGGCCGTAGTCCCGCGAGGCTCCGGTCTCCCGCGACAAAACCCGCCCGTCGGGATTCTCCTCCTTCCATTTCCCCCATTCCATGTGCTCGGAGGGCAGCAGGTCGAGTTCGTTCCCAAGGGCGGGTCCGCTCACCGCCTTCATCGCCAGCTGGGACCACAGGCTTTCCGTCTGGCGGTCGTACATCAGCACGTCACTGTTATATAAGAGTCCGGAAACCCCGAATATGCGCGTCCTCCCGTCGACGACCGCGTCGAACACCATCGCCGTCCCGCACAACGGACAATAGGTCACCGCCACCGGGCGGTCGCCAAAGCGGTCGTTGACAATTTCATGCCAGACAAGGATGCGCAGGGGATAGGCCCGGATCTCTCCTCCGTACCCGAAAGAAACGACGATGTCGTTCCTGCGCAGCCAGCGGTCCGCTTCCTCCACCGATTCGAACACCGGCCGGTCGATCGAGGGAATGCCGTCCCGCGGAGGGCCGCCACTCCGGATCTCCTCCACCGGGATCACCGCGTTGCCAAGGTCGAATCCGTTCTTCTCCGGCTCCGCCGACAGGAGGCTCAGCCCCGTCAGCAAAATGCCCACCATCAGACTTGTTTTTCTTTTCATGCCCCATGGGAGCTTTGTCCCCAAAGAAAAATTCCCGGAATAAAACAGACTTGTCTGTATCCAACACGGTAAGAACCATGAGCAGAAAGACGCGCAACAGCGGCGGCAAACCGCACCGGGCCCTTGGGTGGATCCTTTTTGGCGCCGCGTGCCTTTTCTTTGCGGGCTGCACGACGGTCCCGGTCTACGAGCAGGATTACCTGTCGAAGCCGAACATGCGGTTCGAGGACGCCATCGTCTACGATACCGAGCCCCGTTTCCAGGGAAGTTACGAACCCGGCTCCCCGGCGGCTTCGGGGGCGTCGGCAACCGGATGCGCGGCATGCCAATGAGAAAGTTCACGGCAAAGGCTCTTTGGACGGCGGGACCCGGCTTCGTGGTCGGTTGTTTGGCTATGGGGGTCGGCGCGCCGGTGACCGGGCAGGAGACCTTCACGGGGGCGGAGCTTGGAATGGAGGTCATCCATGCCGAGGATGCGACGACGAGCGGCGCGACCTTCGCGTGGCGCGGTGAGAGCGGCCATCGGCAGTATCAGGTGCGGGCGACCCACGACCGCTACGAAGTGGACTTCGTGCCGAACCGGCTCTCGGCGGGGATCCTGCGACCAAAGGGCCTCGACAAGGATCGCCGGGGAATCGATTTTTCCATTACACAGCCGCTCAAGGAGCGCTGGGAAGCCACTGTTTCAGCAAACCTTGCGGACGGATTTTCCGATTACCGTGCCGTCTGGATCAGCGAATATTACCGGCAGCTCTTTTCCCGATTCGGGGAGTATGAAGACCCGGACCCCGGATCCTACGGCGGTTCACTGGCGGTACAATGGGAGGCGGTCCCCGCGAATGTCTTTATCGACCTGACCCTGGGCGGCGCCCAGGAACGCATTTCCCCGGGATACGAGCGCATCATCGGTCCGGGGGGCGGGCTGGAAAAGGATGAGGAGTTGCTCAATGCATGGTCCGCAACCCTCGGCATCGAGCATTATCTCTCCGACCGGCACCGGCTGCGGCACGAGTTCGCGGCCTCCACGGTGACCGGAAGAGACACCCGTGTTTCCTATCGCGGCCGCCTCCATTGGGCGGTCGCGGCGGAATGGGTCTCCCGTTCGGAATGGAGTTACCTTCGCGAAGGCAATGATTTCCACGCATGGTCGGTCGGGACCGGCATCGAACGGGACTGGAAAGAGCGGTGGTTCGCGGGGCTGAACCTCCGCTATTACAAGGACAACGGCCAGCTGGAGAACGCGCTCTTCACCGTTACCTCGGCGGCCCCGCCCCTGCAAACCTACCGCCTGACCGCCACGCTGCGTTACGCGGGGGAGCGTTTCTCGGCTCTTTTGTACGCGGGCCCCTACTGGACCGAATACGGCGACCCTGGCGACGACATCGCCCCCTTCTCCAACCTCTACAAGGACCGTGACTGGGTTCACGGCGGGATCCGGATATCCATTCCATTTTAACCCGCAACGACAAGGACGCGATCTGTCATGAAAAAACTCTTACAACCTCCTTATCGCCTCATAACGGCCGCCCTCGTCTGTATTGTTCCGCCCCTCAGCGGCCAACCCTTCTTCGAGGGGGAAATCTCCCCGGATTTCGAGCTGACCAACCGGCTCACGGGCGAGCCCTTCAACCTCCACAGCATGGAGGACCGGATCCTCGTGCTGGACTTCTTCGCCTATTGGTGTGCCCCCTGCGCGTTTTCTTCCCCGGATCTGGAGGAGAATGTGCAGAAGCACTACGCGGAGAACGGGGGCAACCCGCAGGGCCTCCCGGTTCAGGTGGTTTCCATGAACCTTGAAAAGGAGGATCCGGCTTCCACGGACGCATTCATCGAACAGGTCGGCATGGACCTGGTCGTCGACGACGTCGAGTTCGAAGCCTTCAGCCAGTACAACGATACCAACGGCATTCCCCTCTTCGTGGTAATCAATGGATTTTCCAACGCCAAAGGAATGGACCAATGGCAGATTCTCCTCAATCAGGCGGGTTATCCCGGTTCGGCGGCCATCCGGCGGATCATTGACGGAATCGAATTGGAAGACGAAGGGGATGGCTGGAGGGAAAGTCCATGGTTCGGCTGGATCAACCCGGTCGCGGCTCCGTTTCATTTCCACCTCGATCACGGATGGATTTTCATTCCCGAGGGCGGGCCTCAGGACGCCTTCCCCTTCTTCGACCAGCAACTCGGTTGGCTCTACACGAGCGAAACCCTTTATCCGTTCATCCACTCCTTCCGGGATTCCGCATGGCTCT
>JAAAOD010000240.1 GCA_009908535.1 Verrucomicrobiota bacterium | reverse complement strand
TTTCGCCCGCCACGATTTCCGCCCAGCGCCTCGAGGAAAGGGAAGCGGACCATGGATAGGCCTCGTCCTCGATCGCGACGGGGATGGAAAGCTCGCTTGCGTAGCCGGGAACCTGCAGCAGCCGTTCGCCGTTGTTCACCGTGAAAACCGGGATGTCTTCGAAGCTGACGTCTTCGGCGGAGAGACTGACGATGGAGCGGGCGGGCAGGGTCAGGGTCGCTGTTCCATCGGAAACGGGGATGGTACCGAGGTCCTCGAAGGCGGATGCGCGGGTCGTCCGGACCCCATCGAAATTCGCCAGGTCGAGATAGGAGACGTCAAGGGTCACCTCCTCAGCCGAATTTTCAACATTAAGGAGTACGATGCCGAGTTCCCCGGTCGCGCGGTTGCCGAAAGCAGTCGTGCGCACATTGCCGTCCGAAGTCGTGGGGATGTGGGTCATGCCCGCTTCGATCACGCTCGAGTAGTGCTGCATGGCGCGCGTTTTTTGGGTGAAGGTACTCATTTCCATGAGGTTGTGTTCACTCCGCTCGCTCCCGGAGACCTGCCACGGTGTGAAGACGGACGCGTTTGCCTCCGCCAGGTGATGGTGGATCATGCCGGCAAGCTCGTCGAGAGACGCGTCGTAGCTGTGGCCGCCGGTTCCGCCCTCGGTCATCCAGAATTCCCATCCATTGGGCCGGGCGATCTCGTTCCAGAGCCTTGCCGCGGCGGTCGAGGAGGGATCGCTCGTGATGCCGTCGAGGTAGCCGTGCGAGGCAAAGGCGTCGAGATAGCCGGCGGCATCCTCGTGGGCGGTGATCGCACGAACGTAACTTTTGTTTTGGCCCAGATCGGAGGTCATGTGTTCCGGACCATAGATCATGACATGGCCCTTGCCGGCGTCCTCCAGCCGTTTGCCGACCACGGAAAGGATGTCTGCGTACGGGGCGGGATCGATGACCTGCGAGTTGTAGAACTGTGGGAACTGAGGCTCGTTCGCGAAGGAAACACCGAGCACCGGCACGCCTTCGTCCTCGTACTGCTTTACATACTCGGTGAGAAGGGCGGCGGCGTGTTCGTAATGCGTGGGCTTCGGGGCGCCGCCATTGAGATGGCTGTTGTTGGTTTTGATCCAGTCCGGGAAGCTCCAGACCGTGAGGAGAACCCGGGTGTCCGGATTCTCGGCGTGGATCTCCCTGGCAAAGTCGAGAAAAATCCCCGCCCGCGCATTGTCCGCATGCTGCTGCCCGCCCGAGCGGATGTTGAAGTTCTGGTAGCGGATGTCGTCCGGGTCCGTGACCTCCGGATGAACGTACGGCATGACGTCAACCCGCAGGAGATTAAAGTTCAGCTCCGTCGCGTAGATCTCCTGGAACCTCTGCGTCTCGTAAAGGCGGACCATGTCGCCGACCCACGGTACGAGGCAGGTCCCGAAACCACGGAATACCTGACCTCCCACGACCGGGTCGAGACGCACGACGGCGGAGGGCAAGGCACTGGTGGCGAGAATGAGGACACCAAACACGCTAAAGAGGGGCTTTTTCAACATCGATCAAAGGGGGTTTGTAGAGAAAATCTCCCGAGGACGCAGGCTGTTGCAAGGCAAAAGAGGAATGCGGCGGGCGCGGCCGGGAGGGCTCAATCCCGGTATTCGATGAGGAAGCGCGCGAAGGCGGCGGAGACGGTATGGGCAGGCAGGTAGGCGTAGTGATAGATCCATGACCCCATCCGGGTATCGCCGGTCTGCCAGGAGGCGAAGGGTAGTCGGCGATCGTGAACCATTTCAGATCGTTCCCGAAGAGGGACACGGTGGAAACGAGAGGGGAGTCCGCCCTTTTAATCCTCCGCGCGTCAATGACATGGACCGCCGCGCTCCGGAGCTGCACAGCGCAGACAATTTTCCGGCCCCGGGGATTGAACCTTGGCAAGCGGAAGAGGTTGATCAATGGATGCCCGCATCAGCCGCTGGCGGTGACTTTGCTGAATACACCTTATTTCCCGGCAATCATGAATTACATCTTTGATCTCGACGGAACGCTCGGCAATACACTGCCGCTGTGCGTCGCTGCATTCCGGCGTGCCCTCGAGCCGCATCTTGGAAGAGAAGTATCCGCTCAGGAAATCATGGCCACCTTTGGACCCTCCGAGGAGGGCACCATTCAATTGCTCGCGCCCCATGCCTGCGATGAGGCTCTCGAGGATTACCTCTTCTGGTATCGCGAGCTGCATGCTGGCTTTCCCCGCCCCTTCGATGGCATCGTGGAGATCCTGGACCATCTTCGCAGCCGCAATTCCTTCATTGGAATGGTAACGGGGAAGGCGCGTCCAAGCGCTCTCCTCACCCTTGAGCAATACGGCCTGACAGACTACTTTGTCCATATCGGGACCGGTTCGCCGGACGGGCCCGTCAAGCCCGAGAAAATAAAGGAAATCATCGCGGGCAGGACTGATCCAAGGGAGTCCTATCTGTACGTGGGGGATTCACCGAGTGATGTGGACGCATGTCGCACCACCAACATCAAGATCGTCGCAGCCGCCTGGGCGGAGACAACCGAAAGAAGAAGGCTCAAACGGAAAAATCCCGATTACTACTTTGAATCGGTTGCGGAATTCGGGGCTTTTGTCAGAGACCGGGAGGAAACGGAAGGCCGTTGCGGCGATGGATGAGCCAGCCTGCGACTCTGCCCGGGACCCTTTTCCGAAACAGGCTGGAGCAGCCGTGTTCTTCCCGGGCAATACCGTGGGAAGGAGGTCATTCCCTTGCCTTCGGTCCGCCGCCCGTTGCATTCTGTGGCCCGGATGAGAAAAATACGAAAGGCGGATTTGACTTCTCCGAGGGACGCGGAGGCGGTGGTTTTCCTCGTCAACGCGTATGCCATGGATCCGATGGGCGGCGGGCAGGAGCTTTCGGGATACGCGAAGCGGAACCTTGCCGCGGAACTGAGGCGCCGGCCGCACTGTTCCGTCTTCCTTGCCTACTGGGATGACCGGCCTGCCGGCCTTGCGGTCTGCTTTGAAGGGTTCTCGACCTTCCAGTGCCGACCCGTATTGAATATCCATGACATCGTGGTCGCGAAGGAACTCCGCCGGCAGGGCCTGGGCAAAGATTTATTAAAGGAGGTGGAGGCCTTTGCCATCCAACGTGGTTGCTGCAAACTCACCCTTGAAGTACTGGAGGGGAACACGGTGGCGGAACAGGCCTACAGGAATTTCGGGTTCCGCGGATATGAACTGGATCCGAAATTGGGGAAAGCGATGTTTTATGAAAAGGAACTGAAGGAGAAATAGGATGGCCACGATCCTCGGCGTCTCCTGCTTTTACCATGACAGCGCGGCCTGTCTTGTGCGCGACGGCGGGATCGTCGCGGCGGCCCAGGAAGAACGCTTTTCGCGGGTGAAGCACGACGCCCGGTTCCCGTCCGGAGCGGTGGCCTACTGCCTGCGGGAAGGCGGCCTCCGGGCGGAGGACCTCGACGCGGTGGTCTTTTATGAAAAACCGCTGCTGAAGTTCGACCGCCTGCTGCACACCTGGTTGCAGACAGCGCCGCGGGGTTTCGGAAGCTTCCTTGCCGCTCTGCCAAACTGGCTGAAGGAGAAACTCCACCATCCGCACCTGATCCGCTCGGAACTGGGGGGCGGCTACAGCAAGGCGGTTCTTTTCTGCGGTCACCACGAATCCCACTCTGCGAGTGCCTTTTACCCGAGTCCTTTCGCGGAGGCGGCCATCCTGACCGTCGACGGGGTGGGGGAATGGGAGACGGCGACGATCGGCCACGGGCACGGGAGCCGGCTGCGGATCCTGCGGGACATGGCCTTTCCGCACTCGTTGGGACTGCTCTACAGTGCTTTCACCTACTACCTCGGATTCCGGGTGAACAGCGGTGAGTACAAAGTGATGGGGCTGGCCCCCTACGGAAAGCCGGTCCACCGGGAGAAGATCCTCTCGGAGCTTCTCGACCTGAAGGACGACGGTTCCTTCACTCTGCGGCTGGAGTACTTCAATTACCTCGCAGGGCTGACGATGACGTCGCGAAAATTCCACGACAGCTTCGGCGGACCGCCGCGCCGGCCGGACCAGCCGCTGACGCAGGAGGCGATGGACCTCGCCGCCTCCCTGCAATCGGTGACGGAGACGATCCTCCTGCGCATGGCGGAAACGGCGAGGCGGCTGACGGGGAGCTCCCGGCTTTGCCTCGCCGGCGGGGTGGCCCTGAACAGCGTCGCCAACGGTCAACTGCGGCGCTCCGGCCTTTTCGAGGACATCTGGATCCAGCCCGCCTCGGGCGATGCCGGCGGCGCCCTTGGCGCGGCCCTGCGCTGCGCCCATGCCGTCTTCGGGGAGGAGCGCCCGCAACCCTCCGGCGACGCCATGCGCGGCTCTCTCCTCGGGGAAAGCTTTTCCGACGGGCGGATCGAAGAGACCCTGCGGCGGGAAGGAGCGCACTTTGAGAAGGCCACCGACGAAGAGAACCTGCTCCGGCGAACGGTTGACGCCCTGCGTGCGGGCAAGGTCGTGGGGTGGTTCCAGGGCCGCATGGAGTACGGGCCGCGCGCGCTGGGCAACCGCTCCATCCTCGGCGATCCGCGCAACCGGCGCATGCAGCAGGTGCTGAACCTGAAGATCAAGTTCCGCGAATCCTTCCGGCCCTTCGCCCCGGTGGTCCTCGCGGAGAAGGCGGCGGAGATTTTTGAGACCGACGGCGATTCGCCTTACATGCTTCTGGTGGAACAGGTGCGGAAGGCGTACCTGAAAGAAGTCGACCCCGCCCCGCTCCCGGAGGCCGGGGAAGAGCGCATCCGCGCCCTCCTCGCGGCGGACCGTTCCCGTCTGCCGGCCATCACCCACGTGGACAATTCCGCTCGCCTGCAGACGGTGGATGCCGAACGGAACCCGCTCTTTCACCGCCTGCTGACGGCGTGGGAGGCGGCGACCGGCTGTTCCGTCCTCGTCAACACCAGTTTCAACATCCGGGGCGAGCCGATCGTTCACTCGCCGTACGACGCCTGGCGCTGCTTCCTCGGGACAGACATGGATCTGCTCGTGATGGGTTCCTTCCTTGTCGAAAAGGCCCGCAACCGCGATCAGGCCGTCGATCCGGAACAGTATCGCGGCGAGTTCCCGCTTGATTGAGCCGGGAACGCGGGGAAGAATGAGAAAAGGAGATGAGCGGAGGAAGCGGACAAGGACAAAGCAGAAGCATCCCCCGGCGCCAACGGCGGCGACTTTCGCTGGAACTGGTGGCCGGCGCACCGGTGGCCGCCCTGCTCTGGCTCCTTCTGTTGCGCTGGCTCCTCGGTGTCTGGTCCTTCACCTTCCCGGTCATTATCATCGCCGTCTCCGCGGGGCTCGCCGTTTTCATGAACGGCCCCGAGCCGGCGGCCTCCTTCGCCTACCGCCTCTGGAAGGGCCTGATTTTCTGTATCGACTGGGTGGTGACACGGCTCGTCTGCCTGTTTCTCTACTATGTCATCTTCACTCCTCTCGGCCTTGGCCTGCGCCTCTTCCGTGTCCGGCTCCTGAAAATGAAGCCCGACTCCGCGGCGGACAGCTACTGGCGCGAACAAACCGGGACGGAGCCGACGCCCGCCTCCTACCTCCGCCAATACTGAAGATGAAAAAGCCGACGCCTCCGGACCAACCCCATGAGCTGCTCGAGCGACGCAACCAGGGCATCGTGCGCGAATTTTGCTCCTTCGCCCGTGCCCACAAAAAACTGTGGCTCGTGCCGCTTTTCCTGATCCTCCTTCTCGCCGGGGCGCTCATCCTCCTCGGCGGCAGCTCCGCCGCTCCCTTCATTTACCGCCTCTTTTAGACGGAAGGGACTTTCCCATTCACCAAAACTCCTAAAAGCACTAATTCCGGGACGCCTCGGATGCCTTGATTGACGTGACGGGTCTTGTCAGCACCGGCGCGGCTGCAGCGGGACCCTTCTTCGGGGCGGAATTGACGCCGTTTCTCGACAACACGAGCACGACGGACACCTGGTTCTTCTCGGAAACCGTGGTGACCGCCCCGATTGCCGCGGGTCGCGCGCGAGCCCCGCCGAATGGCGGGATTGATAATCAGTACATATGCGGGGAGAGGGCGTTGCCTCCGGCGAGAAGAAGGAGGTCCGCGATCAGAAGAAGGAGGACGACGAGGGGTAGGAGCTACCACTTCTTCCCCCGGCGGGCGAAGTGGAAGAGGTCGTGCTGAAAGGCACGCAGGCGCTTACTCGTCGGCGGGAAGCTGCTTGAGAGCCTCTTCCACCTGGTCGAGGCGGCTGCGCTCGCCGCCCATGAAGCCCTCCGCCTCGGAGGCCTGCAGCCGGATGGCGTCCGCTTCCCAGCTTTCCAGGACGCGCCGCCGTTCCTTTATGGAAAGGGATTCATCCTTCAGAACCTCGGAGGGAGATCCATAAACGAGGGCCGGATCACGGACCGCTTGTTCGAAATGTGAGTTCATATCCATAAGCCTAAAGATTTCCTCGCGTTCTTCAATGCAAGGGTTCGGATGCGGCACCATCTCCCGCCTATTCGCCACGACAAAGTCGCAGGGAAGCAGGAGAGCCGCCGGGGCTCTCCAGGGTACGTCATGTTTGAATAGCATTGCATGAATGTCTTTCCCGCCGTCGGCCCCCATGCGAGGCGGGAAACCGGGGGGATGCGGCCGCTCCGCCCGTAGCGAACGAGCGACAGCCGTTCGGAACACCCGCGGCCAAACTCTTACGAGTTCGGCTACCTGTGGGGGCGCTGGGCCAAAGTCCTGCCAGGGCACATGGATCGCGGTTTTTCCCCCTTCCTGTAAAGGACCGGAAGTTGGCAGAGGGTGAAGGCGATGGACTGGGTCGGCAGTTCGCGTTCCTTATCCCCGGCGAGGAATTCTCGGTTGGTTGAGAGCGTTGAGGCGGCCGGCATTGCAGGCCCGGCTGCCTTCGAAGAGGCGGGGGAGGTAGATGATCGGGTGCTCTCCCCAGTAACCGATGTTCGACCACGGTTCCGAGGGATCGAGTTTTTCCCATTCCTTCTCAAGGGATGCTCCGCTTTTCGTTTTCGTATTTTGGTCGGTGAATCGGGCGGATGCGCCTCCGTCCAAGGTGATCACGTTTCCTTTCTCAAAGGGAAGTCCAAGCTGGAACATTGTCTCCACGTAGGCGCCGAAGCGATGGTAGACCCAGGGAGTCGCCACTTCGTAGACCCAGCTCAGGGAGCCGATCTTGCGATGGCCCAGTTCGTGGATTAGCAGTGGCGGCCTTTCCGTGCGGGTTGGTGACGTCGCCGCCCTCGACAATTCCTCGGGCGAAGTCCGGCTCTCCTCGTTCGTTGCTTCGAATGGCCTGGAGGCAGCGCTCGTGATTGCCGGGGGTGCTGCCGTGCTCTGTAGACAACCGCCAGAGCCACTACGATTCCTCCTTATAGTTTCCCCAGTGGTTGGAATTCAATCAGCCCTGGGGGTAGTGAGCCTCAAGATGAAAGATGCGGCCGAGTTCGCCCGTCTGTATCCATTCTTTCATGCGTTGCCATGCGGAGCTTTTCCGGTGGGAAAAGTAGACCATGTTGACGTTGCCGGCTTTACGGGCGGCCTCGATCATGGATTGAGCTTCCGCGAGGGAGGTTGCGAGGGGCTTTTCGCAGAAGACCTGTTTGGCGGCCTCGAGGGCGGCGATGGAGAGCGGGGCATGCGCTTTGTCGGGGGCGGCGACGATGACTGCCTCAATGTCGGCCTCCTGCAGCATGGCCTGCGGACCCGTCCATGTCGCGGGGATTCCGTACTTTTCCGCGTAGCTGCCCAGGCGGCCCCTGGTCGAGATCGCAGGCGGCGTGGAGTTGGGATTTCGGAAGCTTGGCGAGGATGTGGGTGAAGGAATCAACCGGAAATGGCAAGGTCGGTGTGCTCTCAGGACCGGGCAGCAAAACCTTGCGCTTTCACGGGCAAGCCCTTATCCACCATCGACATGGGTGCATTCAAAGAACCACACGGGGGCGTGCTGAAGGAACTCTATCTTGGGGAAACGGCCGCCGAGGAAGAAAAAGCGAACGCAAGGGAATACAAATCCTGGGATCTGACGGAGCGGCAACTGTGCGACCTTGAGATGATCCTCAACGGAGCTTTTTCCCCGCTGGAGGGATTCCTCAACGAGGCGGACACGCGTTCCGTCATGGAGAAGATGCGCCTGCGTTCGGATCTTCTCTGGCCGATCCCGATCAACCTGGATGTCACGGAAGAATTCGCCGACGGTCTCGGCACGGGGGAACGCATCAGCCTGCGTGACCGGGAAGGGGTCGTCGTGGCCATCCTCACCGTCGAGGACATCTGGAAAGTGGACAAGCTTGAGGAGGCCAATTTCGTCTACGGTACCGAACTGGAGGATCATCCCGGCGTCGATTACCTGCTGCACCATGCCCATGACGTGTATGTCGGGGGCAAGGTCGTCGGCGTTGAACCGCCCACCCACTACGATTTCAAGCTCCTGCGGGATTCACCTTCCGAGCTGCGCGGGCGCTTCCGCAAACTCGGCTGGCGGAAGGTCGTGGCCTTCCAGACCCGCAATCCGATGCACCGTGCCCATCAGGAACTGAGCTTCCGGGCGGCGCATGAAAACGAGGCCAACCTGCTCATCCATCCCGTGGTGGGCATGACACGCAAGGGGGACATCGACCACTACACACGGGTGCGCTGCTATGAAAAGATTCTTGAGAAGTATCCCGAACAGACGACGACGTTGAGCCTCCTTAACCTCGCCATGCGCATGGCAGGTCCGCGCGAGGCTATCTGGCACGGGCTGATCCGGAAGAACTTCGGCTGTACGCACTTCATTGTCGGCCGCGATCATGCCGGTCCCGGTTCGCGCCCCGACGGGCAGCCTTTTTACGGGCCGTACGAGGCGCAGGAGCTGTATGCAAAACATGAGCACGAGATGGACATCTCCCTCGTGCCCTTCCAGCAGATGGTCTACGTGGAAAACCTCGCCCAGTACGTGCCCGTTGACAAGACGACCCCGGACATGCGGATCAAGACGATCACGGGATCGGAATTCCGGCGCCGCTTGAGCGAGGGGCTGGAGATTCCCGACTGGTTCTCCTATCCCGAAATCATCGAGGAATTGCGAAAGATGTATCCGCCGCGTCATGAGCAGGGGGCGACGCTCTTCTTCACCGGGCTTTCCGGATCCGGTAAATCGACGATCGCCAATGCGCTCCTCGTCAAGCTGCTCGAGCTGGGTGGTCGGCGGGTGACCCTTTTGGACGGCGACCTTGTCCGGAAAAATCTCTCCAGCGAACTTGGGTTTTCGAAGGAGCACCGGAATCTTAACATCCTGCGGATCGGCTACGTCGCCTCCGAAATCACGAAGCACGGGGGGATCGCAGTCTGCGCCCCGATCGCCCCCTATCGGACGACGCGGCGCAAAGTCCGGCAGATGGTGGAAGAAGTGGGGACCTTCATTATGATCCACGTCTCCACGCCGCTGGAAGTCTGCGAGCGCCGCGATCGCAAGGGATTGTACGCCAAGGCGCGGGCCGGTCTCATCAAGGAGTTTACCGGCATCGACGATCCCTACGAGGAACCGGAAACCGCCGAGATCGTCATTGACACGCAGAAACTGTCTCCGGAACTCGCCGCGCAGCGGATCATCGTCAAACTGGAGAACATGGGCGTTATCAAGTAGCCGAACTCTCACGACTTCGGCTACGGGGAGATCAGTCGGCCGGCTGATAGCGCTGGAGGAAGTCGGTGTACGCGCGGAGGGAAAATTCGTCTTCGACAGGCCAATCCGGCTGCTCGCGGTAGGCCTCGAGAAGCTGTTCGGTGGCCTCTTCGAGGCGGGCGCGGGCGGCGCGGGAGGTCTCCCCGTCTCCGGCGGAGGCGAGGGAGGCGACGGCGTCGTTGAAGGACCTCCATGCGGCCCGTTGTTCCTCGGTCAGGTCCGGAGGCTCCATGTCGGCAGGTTTCTCGGGCATTTCGGCGAAGAGATCTCGCTGCTGGAGGTCCTCGGCGAGGCGGTCGAGGGACTGTAGATTGCGACGCAGGTCGGCCAGTTGTTCTTCCTGGGAAGTGAGGGATTCGCGGATGGCCGCATGCCGTTCGCGGGTGCGCTCGATGCGGGTCATCTGGACCATGAGTTGTTCGGGAACCTCCCAGTCCTCGAGGATGGCCCCGGCGGAGCGGGGAATGGGCACGCGCAGGGTTTCGTTG
>JAAAOD010000223.1 GCA_009908535.1 Verrucomicrobiota bacterium | reverse complement strand
GCAGCCCCGTTGACCTTGAAAATTCTCTGGGATCCGGAAACGGAAAAGGTGCTGGGGGCCCAGGCCGTCGGCTCCAAGGGAGTGGACAAGCGCCTGGACGTTCTCGCCACGGCCCTGCGCGGGGGGCTGACCATCGAGGATCTGGTCCACCTTGAACTGGCCTACGCGCCGCCCTTCGGAGGAGCAAAGGACCCCGTCAACATCGCTGGGTTCGTGGCCTGTAACGACCGCGACGGGCTGGTCGATCCGGTCCATTCCCTCGATCAACCGGAAGCGCAGGTGGTGGATATCCGTCCTCCGGCGCTCGTCGAGCGGGATCCGGTCGAAGGGGCGGTCAACATCCCCCTGCCGCAATTGCGGTCCTCCCTTGAGCGCCTCGACCGGAGCCGCCCGGTCATCACGGTCTGCGCCCTTGGCAAGACCAGTTACTTCGCGGCGCGCATACTGGAGCAGAACGGATTCGAGGTGAAGAGCTACAGCGGGGGCATCCGCGCCCGCGCCAATCCCTTCACCCTCTACAAGCCCCCGCAGGGCTGAAGGGGGCTGCCGGAAAGGAGGTTTTGTTTTTTCGTGCAAATGCTTCCACCGCTGCCAGAGTGCCGGCCATGGAAGTTTCCTCACGTATCGACCAGCGCTCCGGAATGGAGTTGCGGCCCGTCCGCTTCGAGCCCGATTTCGCCCCCCATGCCAGCGGTTCGGTCCTTGCCTGTTTCGGGAAGACGCGCGTCATCTGCGCGGCCACCCTTGAACCGAGTGTTCCCCGCTGGATGCAGGCTCAGGGCGTCGAGGGTGGCTGGATGACGGCCGAGTACTCCATGCTGCCCTACTCGACTCTGGACCGGAAAAAGCGGGACATCGCGAAAGGGAAACAGGACGGTCGTTCGGTGGAGATCCAGCGGCTGATCGGGCGTAGCCTGCGCGCGGTCGCCGACTTGAAAAAGCTGCCCGGGCACACCTTGTGGATCGACTGTGATGTTCTGCAGGCGGATGGAGGCACCCGCACCGCTTCCATCACAGGGGCCTACGTGGCGGCGGAATCGGCGGTTCGCCGCGCCATTGCCGCCGGCAAGCTGGAATCCAGCCCCTTTATCGACAGCGTGGCCGCCGTCAGCGTCGGCTTTTCCGGAGATAATGCGCTGCTCGACCTCTGTTACGAGGAAGACCGGGATGCCGACGTGGACGCCAATATCGTCATGACCGGTGGCGGCCGTTTTGTCGAGGCGCAGGCCTCCGGCGAGGAGGCGACCTTCTCCCATGGGCAGCTGCTGGAACTGCTCGACCTGGCCGCCGCAGGTATCCGGGAACTGACTGCGCTGCAGGAAAAAGCGCTCGCTTCCCTCGCCTGAGGAAAGCCCGGGTTCAGGCCTTCCCGGAAACCGACCGCTGACCCCGCAAGGCATTCTTCAGGTTACTGATCGTCAAAGGCTTCGGAACGTAGGCATTGCAGCCGGCCTTCAGGCATAAGCGCCGGTCCTCATCCTGAACGCAACCGGTCACGGCGATGATGTAAGCATCGCGGTTCTCCTCCCCCATCTGCCCTTTGCGCACTCGACGGGCCACCTGGAAACCGTCCATGCCCGGCATCATAACATCGAGAAGAATCAGGTCATACTTGTTCTTCTGCAACCGTGCCATCAGTTCCTCCCCGCTGGCGACGGTTTCACTGTTGTATCCGAGAAACTGCAGAAGGCTGCTGTTCACGTGCCGGCTGCTCTCCTCGTCATCGACGATAATGACGGAGGGCGGATCCCCCTCAAGGGCCTCCGGCTCCTGCTTTTTTTTCGACGCCCCGGAGGGCCGCTCCTCCTGCGGCACTTCCGTGAACGGAATCGTCAGATGGAAAGTCGTGCCCTTTTCAAGCTCGGATTCCACGACGAGGGAGCCGCGCATCGCCTCCACCACTTTCTGCGCAATGGCCAGTCCGAGACCGGAGCCGCTGTACTTTTCGCTCAACTCCATGTCGGGCTGCATGAAAGGCTTGAAAAGGATCCTCTGTTCCTCCTCGCCCATGCCGACCCCGGTGTCCTCGATGATAAAATGAAGCATGGCGACCTTACCGCCCTGTACCTCGACCGGATCGACCCGGGCCTTCAGTTCGACATGCCCGGTGTGGGTGAATTTGATCGCGTGGGTCAGGAGGGTGCCGAGGGCCTGTTGGAGGCGGATGCGGTCCTGGTAAAGTTCCTCGTTCCCTTCGACTTCATCCTTAACGCGCCATTCGAGGCCGCGGGACTTCGCATCGAAAGCGTATTGCTGGTCCAGCTCGATCAGCAGGTCGTGAACATCCACGGGTTCCGGTGTCAGGTGGAGAACTCCCGCCTCAATCTTGGCAAAGTCGAGGACCTCGTCGATGAGGAGAAGAAGGTTTTTCCCCGATTTGAGAATCATCTCTGCCATTTCCTTCGAGTCACCGTCCAATTTGGGATTGGAAGCAAGCAGGTCGGCAAACCCGATGACGGGGTTCATGGGGGTGCGGATTTCGTGGCTGGCGAGGGAAAGGTATGCTGATTTCTCCCGGTTGGCGCGGTCGGCGGCAGCCTTCTGCTCAAGGGCCCGGTTGCGCAGGAGACGTTCCTCTTCGAGTACGGCGGCGAGGCTTTGCTCGCGGGATTTGAGGGCATCGACCTCGACGGCGGCGAGGGCGAATTCGCCGGGGTGCCCGGATTTCGTCTCGAGGGGAAGGCCCCGCAGGTGCAGCCAGCGGTATTTACCTCTCGCATTGCGGAAGCGCACCTCGATCTCCAGCTTCTCTTCCTCCGCAAAGGCGAAATTGATGGATTCGTCGAGGCGTTCGCGGTCGTCCGCGTGAACATGCTCGAATATCCCCTCCCGCAACTGCTCGACCAGTGATTTACCGGTGTAGGAAAGCCAATGCTCGTTGAAAAAATAGGGATGCCCCTCTCCGGTACAGAGGCACAATAGAACGGGGATTTGACCGAGAATGCCCTCCTGCAGGGCCACCGCCTCCTTGCGGCGCTGCTCCAGTTCCTCCTGCTCCGTGATGTCACTGACTTCGAGAACGACAAGACCCCTGCCGATAATTTCTTCCGGAGGGGTCACCCGCGCCTGCAGGAGAAGGCTTTTGCGTTCTCCTTCCCCGGTGTCGAGACGGCAGATTTCCTCCGCTGTGCATTCGGCGCGGGAACGCTCGAGAAACCTCCGCAGGCGAGAGCCGCCGATGACGGGCTGAATCCAATCGGCGACCGGTTCGCCGACCAGCTTGCGCCTGCTCACATTCAACAATTGGGCAAAGGCCTCGTTGGCAAAAAAGATGGCATCCGTGTCATCAATCACCAGAACAGGCTCCCGCAGAACGTTAAAAACGCCGTGCAGCCGATCGTCGGTGATTCCGTTTCCGCTTTCGGCGGAAGGGTCACCCTCTCCATCCAATTGGACCATGTAAAGACAGCAGCTTACCCCGAAAATTAAGAGATGCAATTTTTAGGGTATTCCACTCATAGTCCGGCCCTATTATGCCGTCAAGGAAATCTATCACAGGTCAATTATTTAGGGTTCATCTACCACCACGCCTATTCTCCCCTTAAGGCCACTCTTTGGGGCCAAGAAAAGAATTGTCTCCGGAAAATGCGAAGCTTTGATGCGCTGCAGCAAAGGCTGAAACGACATGAACATACACGAATTCCAAGCGAAAGAGTTGTTCGCGGAGTACGGCATCCCGGTGCCCACCGGGGTCGCTATCAAGCGAATAGATGAATTTGACGGCGCGCGGGCCAGCTTACCGGAAGGTCCGGTGGTGGTGAAGGCGCAAATCCATGCCGGTGGTCGAGGCAAAGGGACCTTCACCGACGGCTACAAAGGCGGGGTCAAGGTATGTGCCAACGCGGACGAGGCCCGGGAAGCGGCGGAAAAGATGCTGGGCAACACCCTCGTCACCCATCAGACGGGACCGCATGGCAAGCTGGTGAAGACAGTGTACTTGAACGAGCCCTGCAGCATCGCGAAGGAATATTACCTCGCCCTGACGCTGGACCGCGCCAGCAGCCGCCCGGTCCTCATCGCCTCCTCGGAGGGCGGGGTGGATATCGAAACCGTCGCCGCGGAAACGCCCGAAAAGATCACCCGCGTCTTCATCGACCCCAGCACGGGGCTGCAGCCCTACCACAAGCGACGGATCGCCTTTGGTCTGGGCTTGCGTGAGAAGAAGCAGCTCAAGCAGATGGACGCCCTCCTGACGGGCCTTTACCAGCTCTACTGGGAAAAGGATGCCAGCCTCGCGGAAATCAACCCGATGATCACGACGCAGGAAGGCGATCTCGTCGCCCTCGACGCCAAGGTCGGCTTTGATGACAACGCCTTGTTCCGCCATCCGGAGATCCTCGAAATGCGCGATCTTGACGAAGAGGACCCGAAAGAAGTGGAAGCCGGGAAGCACGGCCTCAATTACATCGCCCTGGACGGCAACATCGCCTGCCTTGTCAACGGAGCCGGCCTCGCCATGGCCACGATGGACATCATCAAGCATTTCGGGGGCAATCCCGCCAACTTTCTCGATGTTGGCGGGGGGGCCAGTGAGGAGGCGGTCACGGAGGCCTTTCGCATCATCCTGAGCGACGCCAACGTCCAGGGCATCCTTGTGAACATTTTCGGAGGCATCATGAGCTGCCGGGTTATCGCCAGCGGTATCCTCGGCGCGGCGGCGAACGTCGAGATCGACCGGCCCCTTGTGGTCCGTCTCGAAGGCAATGAAGTAGAGGAAGGCAAGCGCCTCCTCGCGGAGAGCGACTTGAACATCACGGCGGCGGAAAGCCTCAGCGACGCCGCGCAAAAGGTGGTCAGCGAGGTCCGCTGAGCTTCCCAACTGTCCCTCACCTAAAAGGAAAGAAGAATTCTCATGTCCATTCTCGTTGGAAAAGAAACGCGTGTCGTCGGCCAGGGTATCACCGGCAATTTTGGCAGTCTCCACGCACGCAAGAATCTCGATTACGGCACGAACTACGTCGCCGCGGTCACCCCGGGCAAAGGAGGAGGCCGTTTCGACGAGCGCTTCCCCATTTATGACACCGTCCACGAAGCGGTGGAAAAGGAAGGCGCGAACACGAGCGTGATTTTCGTGCCGCCTCCCTTCGCTGCGGACGGCATCCTCGAGGCGATCGACGCGGGGATTGAACTGATTGTCTGCATTACCGAGGGCATCCCCGTCCGCGACATGGCGATCGTCAAAGACGCCCTCAAAAAGGCAAAGACCCGGCTGATCGGTCCGAACTGTCCGGGTATCATCACGCCTGGGGCTTGCAACATCGGCATCATGCCGGGTTATATCGCCAAACCGGGAAAGATCGGCGTCGTCAGCCGGTCAGGAACCCTGACCTACGAGGCGGTCTACCAGATCACGCAACGCGGGCACGGGCAAAGCACCTGTATCGGTATCGGGGGGGACCCCATCAACGGAACAAGCCACACCGACGCCGTGCAGCTGTTCAACGAGGATCCGGAAACGGAGGCCATCGTCATGATCGGCGAGATCGGCGGAACCGCGGAGGAGGAGGCCGCCTCCTACATCAAGGCCAATGTCGACAAGCCGGTCGCGGCCTTTATCGCCGGCACCACCGCACCTCCCGGACGGCGTATGGGGCACGCCGGGGCGATTGTCTCCGGAGGCACGGGCACGGCGGAAGCGAAGATTGCCGCCCTCACAGAAGCCGGCATCGCCGTCGCACCCACCCCCACTGAGATTGCCGACGCCCTCTTCAGCGTCTACAAACCAGCCTGATCCCGCAGCCCCGGCCCCCGGCCCCCGGTCTCGGCTCTCGGCTCTCGGCCTTCCGTCCGCTCAGCCGCCGCGGGCGATAAGAAGGTCCTCAATCCGGTTGGCCAGCTTGACGTCCTTTTCGGTGACCTTTCCCCCGACGTCATGTGTGGTGAGGCGAATTTCGACCCGGTTGTAAACATTGAGGATTTCCGGGTGGTGGTTCATGTCCTCGGCCTCGAAACTGAGGCGGACAAAGGCCGCCACCGCATCGCGGAAGCTGCTGAAGCGGTAGGTTTTCTGCAGGTGGTCGTCCTTATGCTCCCATCCGTTGAGGCCGCTGAGGGCGACCTCGAGTTCGCTCGCCGATAATTCCTTGCTCATAGAGGCAATTCTGGCGGCGGCGACAGCGCCTGTCAAACGGGTGCTTGATTCCGGTTTAACCCTTGTCAGGGTGCGGAGGCGACGGCCAACGTGACTCCCTTGCTGGAAATGTCGGAAGTATCCTCCCACGCTCATCCATCCTTTCGCGGAAAACGCCTTTTTCTGGCCATTGAACTGCCGGATTACGTTCGTCAGCGCTTAAGCGAGTTGCGCGAAGAACCGCTCAAAGGCTTCCATTGGGTTCCCGAAGAACGCTTCCACCTCACCCTGAAGTTCATCGGGGACTTTCCCGGACAGTACCAGCCGCGGGTGGAAGCCGCCCTCGACCCGATCGAGGTGCATTCCTTTCTTTTACCCATTGAAAGCCTCGGCAGTTTCCCGCCCAAAGGCTCACCGCATGCGGTCTGGGCAGGGGTGGCGAATGGACACCCCCGCCTGTTCCAGCTGCAGAAAAGGATCGAGGACGCCCTCTTCAACATCGGGATCGAACCGGAGCGGCGCCTCTATCAGCCGCACATCACGGTGGCGCGGGTCAACCACGCCGCCCCGGAAACCGTACGCCAGTACCTGAAGCGTCACAAGGAGTTCGCTACCGCACCGTTCAAGGTCGAGGCCTTCCACCTTTTCCGCAGCGAGCAGACCAACGGGCAGCGCTCCTATACCTGCGAGCGGACATGGCCCCTGCTCGATTGAAAGGCCCGGCTCAGCCTTCCAGGAGCTGCTTGTAGCCGCTGCGGAAGTCGGGATGGCGCGGCGCCCAGCCGGTAAGGTCCCGGAAGGCGCCGTTGTCGACTTGCCGGTTCGGGAGGCGGCCGCCGATGCGGCGGCGACGGCTGCGCTGCCCGGCGAGGGCGGGATCAAAGCGCGGCGCCGGCAGCTCGAGCCTTTCCGCCAGCCAGGCCGCGATCTCCGCCTTTGGCGCGGGGGCGTCATCGACGACATTGTAGCAGGCGGGCAGAGGCCATTCCGGGAGGCGCAGGGCGGCAAGGATGGCTGCGACAATATCGTCCCGGTGGACAAGATTGAGGAAATCCCCGCCTTCCCCCGGAATCACGCTCTCCCCTTTGCGCAGACGATCGAGGTAAAGATGGCGACCCGGCCCGTAAATGCCGCCCAGTCGCAGCACCATTCGCTCCGGGAAGACCGTGTTGGCGAGAATTTCCTTTTCCGCCTGCCGGAGCACCCGCCCGTTGGGGGAAAGGTCTTCGGGATCCGCCGGAACATCCGCCTCCGTAACCCGGCTTCCGTCGGTTTGCGGATAAACAGAAGTGGCGCTCGTAAAGAGAAAGCGCCGCACGGACCTTTTTTCGGCCCATCGCGCGATGGACCGGTTTCCCTCAAGGTAGGAAAGCTCATATCCCTCGAGCCCGTTTCCGGCCGAACTGACAAGGTTGACCGCGGCCTCCACCGGTCCGGGCAGGCGATCGTGCCACGCTTCGCCGTGCAGGTCGGCGACGATGCGCCGCTCCGGCGGGACGGCCCCCACCGCGGCGAGGGACCCCGCATTGCGCGAATGGATCCAGACTTCCCAACCCGAAGCATCGGCCACCTCCGCGAGGGGACGTCCGACGTAACCGCAGCCGAAGATGACCATGCGCCGGCTCATGACGGTGCGCGGCGGTAGGCCTGCATCACACAGGCGACAAGGCTGATCCCCGGCGCCCAGATGAGAGCATAGAAGCCGCCGTCGGCAAGCCCGTTGCGGGCCAGTTCGCCGAGGCTGTAATCAAGCTGGGCAAGGCTGCCAATGACGACAAAGAGGAGGCAGCCGGCGACCGCGCCGCCAGCCGTAATCGCCAGAACGAGGAGATGCCACCTCCCGACCCAGCGCCAGCAACGGGCGGCAAGGCCCTGGGCGGAAAGGGCGGTTTGCTTCCTCGCATACAGAATGACCGCCGCGACTCCCAGCCCGAAGACCAGCAGATAAGTTCCGGCAGCCATTAAGACAGCGGCGACGGGACCGGCGGGAAGCAGACTCAGCAGTTGCAGGACGAGACCCGCGAAAACGGCGGGAAGACCGGCTTTGGCAGCTTGCGGGAGGGCTTGCTCAGGAATCATGACGGGAGGAGCGTCGGTCCGCGGGTCGGGCGGGCTTCCATGCCTTCTCTTCGCGGCGATAGGTTCGCATGAGGTTCTGCAGGACTTCCGCAATGCTTCGTCCCTCCGTGGAAATGCCGATGCCGAGGGTCTTGTAGACCGGTTCCCGCTGCGCCAGCAGTTCCCGCAGCCGCGCCTCCGGATCTTCCACATTGAGCAGCGGACGCTTCGGATTGCCGACGGTGCGCTTCACAATCGTCTCCGCTTGGGCGAAGAGGCAGACGACGATCCCCTTCCTCGTCAGCAATTCTCCCATTCCCGGTTGAATCGGCAAGCCGCCCCCGCAGGAGACCACGCATCCGCTGGGCGGATGACCTGCGTCGATGAAGCGTCGTTCGCGTCCGCGGAAATCCTCTTCGCCGAAGCGCTCGAAAATGTCTGCGATCGCCAGGCCGGCCTCTTCCTCGATGGCGGCGTCGCTGTCGAGAAAACGCATCTTCAGCCTCCGCGCAAGCGCGCGGCCGATGACGGTCTTCCCTACCCCCATGAAGCCGATGAGGTAGAGATTCGGTCGAAGGTTGGCACTTGGTTTTCCCACCCCCTGAACATGGTACCCCCCGCTTTTCCCTTCAACCCCATTTGCGCTTTCCTCTTCTTTCCAATTCTCCCCTCCCCGCTTGCGTGGAAACCGCAAAAGTGCTTAACCTGCTTCTGATGCAAAACGACGTCCGCAAAGTCACCATCAAAGGCGTCATGCCGACCTCGAACGGCTGCGCCCTTTTCCTTGGGCCGGAGGAGAAAACCTTTATTATTTATGTGGACGCCCATATCGGGAATACCATTTCCATGATCATCAACAATGTGAGCCGGGAACGACCCATCACACACGATCTCATCGGAAACATTTTTGTCGGCTGCGGTATCGAACTGGAAAGAGTTGTCATCAATGACGTGCGCGACCGCACCTTCTACGCCCGCGTGATCCTTCACATGAAGAACGAGCTGGGGGAAAAGTTCTGTGAAATCGATGCCCGCCCGTCCGACGCCATCGCTCTCGCCCTGCACGCGGAGAAGTCCATTTTTGTGACTGAAAAGGTCCTCGATGCGGAAGAGGACATGACCGAGCTGCTCGAACGGATTCTCAAGGAACAGGAATAGTCATGCCGCCGCGTTTCCCCCTGCCGGGCCTTGCCGCGGGAGCCCCCCTGCCGAGCGCCCTCGCGCCCATGCAGGATGTTACCGGTCTCCCTTTCATGCGGCTCCTCGGCAAGTATGGCCCCCCCGATCTGTTTTTCACCGAGTACTTCCGCGTCCACGCGCATTCCACTCCGGAAAAATGGATTCTCGATTCCCTTCACTTCCATGGGACGGGCAAACCGGTGTACGCCCAGCTGATCGGGGAAGACCTTTTTCATCTCCGCCGGACCGCCCGCCTCCTCCAGCAGCACCCCGTCGCCGGGATCGACCTGAACCTGGGCTGCCCCGCGCCCAAGGTCTACCGCAAGAACGTCGGGGGCGGGCTGCTGCGCGAACTGGAGCATGTCGACCGCGTCTTCGGGACCCTGCGGGAGATCTGCGAATGCCCCTTTACCGTGAAAACCCGGATCGGATTCGACGACGACCAGCCCTTTGCCGAGGTCTGCCGGCTCGCGGCAAAGCACGACATTGACGGGCTCAGCGTCCACGGCCGCACCGTCCGACAGATGTACCGCGGGGAAATCGATCCCGGGGCCATCCGGTCCGCGGCGGAGGCCCTCTCCTGTCCGGTCTTCGCCAACGGCAATATCACCTCCGTGGAGGCCGCCAGGGCCATCAAGGCCGCCACTGGCTGCAAGGGGGTCATGATCGGGCGCTCCGCCATTCGTAACCCCTTTCTTTTCCGCCAGATCCGCGAATACCGCGAGGGCCGGCCCGTCTTTCAGCCCCGCCTGCGGGATGTCCGCACCTACGTGGAGGATCTCTGGTCGTTTCTTGCCCGGCCGGACCTGCCGGACCGCAACCGTCTCAACCGCATGAAGAAATTTCTCAACTTTGTCGGGCAGAGTGTTGACGCGGAGGGCGGCTTTTTGCGCGAGATGCGCCGTGCTCGCACCTCCATGGATTTCTTCACCGTCTGCGACCATTGGCTTGCCTC
>JAAAOD010000182.1 GCA_009908535.1 Verrucomicrobiota bacterium | reverse complement strand
CATGAAGACGATGTTGTCGAAAGGCACGCGGTCGCCCCCGCCGGCGTCGGGATCGCGTCCTTCCTCGAGGCGGGCGATATGAAGGAACTGGGCGACGATCTCAGCGGCGGTAAGGTCGCGCTTGAAGCCCGCCAGCCCCGAGGCGCAGAACCTGCAACCATAAGCGCAGCCGACCTGCGAGGAGACACAGAGGGTCCTTCGCGATGTGTCGAGGCCGACGCCGCTCTGCGGGTAGCGGATGAGGACCGTTTCGACAAGGCGGCCGTCCTCGCCCTTCAGGAGGAGTTTTTCGGTGATGTCCCCGGCCTGTTTCACCAGCAGGAGGGAACTGGGAAAGAGGGCGTAGGTTTTTTCCAGCCATGCGCGTAGCGACTTCGGAAGGTTGGTCATCTCCGCGAAGGAACCGACCCGTTTGCGGTAGAGCCACTCGAGAACCTGGCCCGCCCGGAATCGGCGGTAGCCGGCGGCCTCGAGGGAAGCGGCGAGCTCATCGGGGAGAAGGCCAAGGAGCGAGGGCATGGAAGGCTGGAAGGCCATGGAAACGAGCAAAGGCCCGGACTCCGCGAAGGCAATGCCGGGATGTCGATGGGAACTTGCCAGCAAGCGGGATTCCCACAGGTTGGCGCCCATGCGTAGGCTTTACAAAGGGGTGGGCGGGGGGCTCATTCTGGTAGTAACCGCTGTCCTCGCCGTGGCTCCGGAGATGCCTCTTCGCCCGCTCTGGCCAAGCTTATGCGCGTTGATTCTGGTCCTCGGGACGCGGCGGATTGCCCTCTCCCTGATCGGTGGGGCGCTTGCGGGCGGTTTTCTTCTCGCCGAGGGGCGGTTCTGGGGGGTGCCGCTGGCCCTTGTCGACGACCACCTGCTCCCCACCTTTGCCAGTCCATGGAAGAGCGGGGCGCTGATCTTCACCCTCGTTCTTGGCGGATTTGTCCATCTGCTGGAGCGCGGCGGGATCCTGCAGGCGGCTTTCCACCGGCTCCTTCACGGTTCCTCGGCCCGCAAAGTGGAAACGGGAGCGGCCCTCTTCGGCCTCGTCTGTTTTTTCGACGGTCTTGCCAACAGTCTCATGGTGGGGCGGATCTTCCAGCCCCTGAGCCGTACGGCCGGGGTCGACCGCCTGCGCCTCGCCTACATTGTGGATACGACCAGCGCGGCGGTGGCCTGCCTTGCCTTCATCTCGACCTGGATCGCTTTTCAGCTCGCAATGATCCGGGAGGGATTCGCCCTCGCTGGTCGGGCGGGGGAAGGCAGCGCCTACGGCTTGTTTTTCCGGAGCCTGCCGCACAATTTTTACGCATGGTTCGCCCTCCTTCTCATGGTGGTGGCGATTGTCCGGCAATGGAATTTCGGACCGATGAAAGCGGCCGTTGCGGGCGCAGCGGAAGCTACCGGAAAGGACGACGGAGCGACCCCGCCGCCGGTTGGCTCGGCCGGCCTCTGGCGGGTATGGGTTCCGCTGGCGGTTCTCCTTACCGTCACCTTCGCCGGCATTTACACAGACGGCATGGCCCGGCAGGGCGTGCCGTTATGGCCCCTGCGCATGGAGAATCTGGCCCTTGCCTTCGCGGAGGCGCGCGTGCCGGCGGTGCTGGTCGTTGCCAGCGCCCTCGCCGCCTTTGCCGCATGGCTTTTCTTTCCGCAGGAAAAGGAGGCAACCGGTCCGAGCGGCGGGAAGGTCTTCCTTGAGGGCATGCAGCGATTGTTCGGTCCTGTTCTCATTCTCCTCGCCGCCTGGACGCTGAGCAGTACCCTCAACGACCTCGGGACGGCGGCCTACCTCTCCGAAGCGCTGGGCGGGCAACTGCCCTCCTGGCTTCTACCGGGAGCGGTCTTCCTGACCGGGGCGGTGGTGGCCTTCATGACCGGCACTTCCTGGGGGACGATGGGCCTGCTCATGCCACTGGCCATCCCGCTGGCCTTCACGGTTGCCGGCGGTGCCGATTCCGCCCTTGCCGCGGGCATCCCCATGATCATCGGGGCCGTTTTCAGCGGAGCGGTTTTCGGGGATCATTGTTCGCCCTTCAGCGACACCACCCTCGTTTCCTCGGTGGCCTGCGGGGTCGACCCGGTCGATCATGTACGGACCCAGCTTCCCTACGCCCTGCTGGCCGGATCGGCCGCGCTCGTGCTGGGATTTCTGCCCGCGGCCCTTCTGGACGGGAGTCCGTTCTGGCTGCCGGCGGGAGCCCTCCTCTTCAGCGCAGTCTGCGTTTTCGCCGCCCGCAGAGGCTGAACAGGGCCGCCTTGGTCCGTGTCTATAATTTTGCTTGAGTCTCGAAATACCGCACCGCAGTGTTTGCGTTGAATCTCACCATGTCGAGTAGCCGCAACCGTATTCGCAGAGGAGAAGAAAAGACCGATATCAACATCTCCCCGATGATTGATATGGTCTTTATCCTCCTCATCTTTTTCATCGTGACCACGGTCTTCGTGGAAGAGGAGGGCATCGGGGTGGACAAACCGACGCCGAAGCCCCCTGACGAGCAGCAGGAGGAAAAAGACGAGCCGCTCATCCTCCGCATCACTGCGAATAACCAGATCATCCACGAGGGCGACATCGTCACCTTGAACCGGGTGGAGACCATCGTGAAAAACACGATTTCGCAGGCGGATGTCCCTGTTATTATGCAGGTGGAACGCGGGTCCCTCGCCGGAAAAATGGTCCAGGTGATGGACCGGGCGAAACTTGTCGGCGCCGATAAAATTTCGGTCACCTCGGTGAGCGCGGGCAACTGAGCTCAGTACGGATCGCCACCAGATTCCGCGTAGAGGCGCAGGGCCTCCACCGCTTCCTCGCGCAGGACGTCCTGCCGCACCTCGATTCCGCGCGCGCGCAGAGCCTCGGGCCACTTTTCCGGCATCGGCCCCTCATCGAATCCGGCGATGCTTTCCACTTCCTCCCGCCGGGCGCCGATGACAAGCCTGCGGATGCCGGCCCAGGGGAGAGCGCCAAAACACATTGAACACGGCTGGGCGGAGGTGACGAGGACACAGGCCTTTCCCTTCTCATCCAGCCTTGCCGAGCCCATGCGCTTCTGCGCGAGCATCAGAGCGATCATTTCCGCGTGGGCGGTGGAATTGTGGAGAGGCTGGACGCGGTTGACAGCCGCGGAGATGAGTTGTCCGGAATCCCGGTCAAAAACGGCTGCGCCAAAGGGGCCGCCCGTTTTTTCCTCGATGTTCCTCCGCGTCAGCTCAAGGACCCGCCGCATTTGCCCTGCCTCATCCAGCAAGGGAGGCTGCTTTCCGAGTTCCTCTGCGTGCAGCCAATGCGGCTGATCAAGGGTGACGCTGGTGGGGAATAAGTTGGTCATGTTGTTGTCTGGTAACAGACAAACCAATTCCGCGCAAAGGCAAGTAGTTGTCGAGGACACGATTGGGAATTGAACCGGCGGCATTTTCTTTGACCATTTGCTGTCCCCGCCCTAGACTCTCCCCTTATGAAGGAAGGAAAAATTCTGGTGGCAGGTGCTGGACCCGTCGGTCTCTCCACCGCCATTTGCCTCCATGACCAGGGCCTCAAGGTCGAGGTCATCGACCGGGATGACCGCACGGGTACGCACAGCTATGCTCTCGCTCTCCATCCCCACACGGTTCGGCTTCTGAAAAAGTGGGGTAAAGACAAAGGCCTGCGGGAGAAAGGCCATCCTGTGCGGTACGTTGATTTTTATGACCATGAACGCCGACACAAGCGTCTCGGGCTCGAGGATATTCCCGGATTCGAAGGCGAGTTGCTCGTCCTCGGCCAGGACCATCTGGAGGAGGCCCTGAACGACCTGCTCGAGGAACGGCAGGTCCCGGTGCACTGGAACCACCGTCTGACCGATCTGAAACCCCATGCCAACGGGGTGGAGCTGCGGGTCGAGACACTGGTCGAGGCGATGAGCGGCTATGCCATGGCCCGCATGGAGGTGCAGGTCGAACGCGAGTACGAGGATCATGCCGATTACCTTGTCGGGACCGATGGGCACTTTTCCCTCACGCGCCGCAAACTCGGGCTGGGCTTTCCCAAAGTCGGCCCGACCCAGAGCTTTGCCGTTTTCGAATTCAAAACCGATGCCGATCTCGGCGAAGCAGTGCATGTGGTCTTTCATGAGAATACGACCAGCGTCCTCTGGCCCCTGCCCGGCGGCTACTGCCGTTGGGGATTCGAAGTCGACGAGGCGGCTGCGGCCCAGTTCACCCGCGACAAGGACCGGCTCATGATGCAGGTGGGCGCCCACGGCTACAGCCTTCTCGACGAGGAGGTGCTCCACGACATGCTGAAGGAACGTGCGTCCTGGTTCTCCGGCAGCATCGGTGAATTTCGCTGGCGGATGATCGTGCGTTTTGAAAAGCGCCTCGCCGAAGGATTCGGCAGTGCGCGCGTCTGGCTGGCCGGGGATGCCGCCCACCTTGCCCCGCCGGTCGGCATGCAGAGTATGAACATCGGCATCCGCGAGGGGGGCAACCTTGCCGACGCCATCGCCGGCGTCCGCAAGGGCGGCAAGGGGGAAAAGATCCTCGAGGCCTACAATATGGATCGCCAGCGGGAATGGCGTTCCCTGCTGGGCATGGATGTCGCCTTTGTCGAAAGGGAGCATACGATCCCCCTGATCAGGAACAACCTCGACCAGCTCCTCGGGTGCCTGCCGGCCTCCCTTGACAACCTGCAGGGATTTGCGGAGGCCCTCGACCTCGATCTGGACCGGGGTTAGAAAATGTGGAATGCCACCGTGACGCCGGCGGTCACGATGGACACCATGCTCATCAACTTGATGAGGATGTTCAGGGAGGGGCCGGAGGTGTCCTTGAAGGGATCGCCCACGGTGTCCCCAATCACGGTGGCTTTGTGGGTGTCCCCGCCCTTGCCGCCGAAGTGACCTTCCTCGACGTACTTTTTCGCGTTGTCCCACGCGCCCCCGGAATTAGCCATGAAAATGGCGAGGACGAAGCCGCTCGAAAGGGCGCCGACAAGGAGCCCGAAAATACCGGGAACGCCGAAAATCAAGCCGACAATGACGGGAACGATAACCGCGGCCATGGAGGGGAGCATCATTTCGCGCTGGGCCCCTTTGGTGGAGATTTCCACGCAGCGGGCGTAATCCGGCTCGGCTTTGCCGGTGAGGATTCCCTCGATTTCGCGGAATTGGCGGCGAACCTCCTCGACCATTTTCTGGGCCGCCCGCCCGACCGCGTTCATGGTCAGGCCGCAGAAGAAGAAGGCCATCATGGAACCGATGAGGATCCCGATCAGCACCTTGGGGTTGATCAGGGTTACCTGATAGTATTCCATGAACCGGATGAGGCTGATTTCGCGGGCGGCCTCGATATTGTCGATGGAGGCTCCGTTGGGGAAGACGTAGGAGCCGCTCTTTTCAAGAAAGCTGATCAGCCCGATCTTCAGCTGGGCGATGTAGGAAGCGAGGAGGGCGAGGGCGGTGAGAGCCGCCGAACCGATGGCAAAGCCTTTTCCGGTGGCGGCGGTGGTATTGCCGACGGCGTCGAGGGCGTCCGTACGTGCGCGAACATCGGGTCCAAGATCGCTCATTTCAGCGTTGCCGCCGGCGTTGTCGGCGATGGGTCCGTAGGCATCGGTGGCGAGGGTCAGGCCGAGGGTGGAGAGCATGCCGACAGCGGCAATGCCAATGCCGTAGAGGCCGTCGCTGATGGTCGCGGTATCGAAATTCCAATTACCGGCGGCGAAGCAATAAGCGAAGGTGGTACCGATGGCAATGGCCAGGACGGGGATAACCACCGAATGAAAGCCAACCCCCATGCCGGCAATGATCACGGTGGCGGGACCGGTTTTTCCTGAGGCGGAGATGCCGCGGGTGGGCTTGAACTCGTGGCTGGTGTAGTACTCGGTGGATTTACCGATGACAGTACCGGTGAGCAGACCAGTGACAATGGAACCCCAGATGCCCAGGTAGTTGGGAATATCGAGCCAGAAGAGAAGGAGAAAGGCCGAGATGACGATGAGGAGGGAGCTGAGGTTAACGGCGCGGCCGAGCGATTTCATTAACTCTCCTTGTCCCGCGCCCGGCCTGGTGCGGACCACGAAGGCGCCGAGGATGGAAAAGAGGGTGCCGAGCGCGGCGATGACCATCGGGGCGATTACCGCTTTGAACTGGATATCCGGATCGCTGGTGACGTGGGCGGCGGCGCCGAGCGCAGCGGCGGCCAGGATGGAGACGTAATAGGATTCGTAGAGGTCGGCGCCCATACCGGCGACGTCGCCGACGTTGTCCCCTACATTATCGGCGATGGTAGCCGCGTTGCGGGGATCGTCCTCAGGTATGCTGGCTTCCACTTTACCGACAAGGTCTGCCCCGACATCGGCCGCCTTGGTAAAGATGCCGCCGCCGACGCGGGCAAAGAGTGCCTGCAGCGAGGCTCCCATACCAAAGGTCAGCATGGTCGTGGTGATGATGGTCAGCTTTTCCTGCGGATTTCCCGGATTGATCCAGTGATTGAGAACAAGGAACCAGACGGAGATATCAAGGAGGGCGAGGCCGACCACAACCAGGCCCATGACCGCCCCGCTGCGGAAGGCGAGTTTGAGACCGGCATCGAGGGAACCTCGGGCGGCCTCCGCGACGCGGGCGGAGGCAAAGGTGGCGGTTTTCATGCCGAAAAAGCCAGCCAGACCGCTGAAGAAGCCGCTGGTGATAAAGGCGACGGGCACCCAGCTGTTCTGCAATTGAAGCCCGTAGGCTAGAAAGGCGAGGACGAGAAAGATGAGGGCGAAGAAAATGGCGACAATCTTGTATTGCTGCCGTAGATACGCCATCGCACCGGTGCGCACGTGCTGCGCGATGGTGCGCATGGTCTCGGTACCCTCTCCGCTGCGCATCATCTGGCGGAAAAAGATCCATGCGAATAACAGGGCGGTGAGTGAGGCGACGGGGGTGATCCAGAAGAGAGGACTGTTCATAGCAGATACGGGAGGAAGGTTCGCAGCGGGAGTGGAGGTTTCATTCAGGCACCATAGCCGGAAAGGGCCGAACGCCACCAGGCGTAGTGGGTCGTTTCCAGCTCTTCCTTCGACGGCAGGGGATAATAAAGGCAGTGGTCTTTGTCACCGAGATAAAAGCCGCCGCGGATGGTGCGGAAGAGGACGTCCTGTTTCATCTGGCGGATGACCGTCTTCGTCGGCTTCGAGTAGGTGTGGCGGAGTTCCCGCAGGCAGTCGCGCAGGTGGTCGAGGTTGAGATAGGGAAGATTGTCAACCTCGCGCGCCTCGGGATCCGTCGCGAGTTCTTCAAGCTTCATTTCCGCAAAGACGATCCGCGGCACGTAAATGGGACTTTCCCCGGAGGTCAGCCGGTGGCAGAAGGCTTTCGGGTCCAGCTTGCTGACCACGCGCGGGGTGACGGGGCAGATTTCCTGGTAGAGGTGGAGGGGGCGATCCTCTTCCTCGGAACATTCCGTCGGATCGAGGGCCAGCGTCCTCCCGTCGTCCGTGGTGAGGTAGAGTTTGAGAAGGCAATCGGTAGGGAGGCTCTCGAGGACGCGGTAGATCTTGAGGTATGAGGACTTCCGCGGGCTGCCGTCCTCGTGGGGAACACACCGCTTCTCGGCCTCGGCGCGGTTGAGGGCCTCCCCGGCCTTGTCCGGGTCAATTTCGAAAAAAATGGCCTGGCCGCGCGAACGCTTGTGCGAGCCAAGAGCGTAGTAGTTGCCGAATTCCTCGGGAGGGAGCATGCTGGCGACGAGGGATTCGGGGATGAGCGAGAGGTAATAGTGGATTTTCATGGGCGTTTCGTGCGCGGCGATCCCAATAAGTCAGGCAGACTTGTGCAAGAAATTTCATTGGGGAATGGAAATCCTATGAGAGACTCTCTTGCGAAAAGCGGACCGGGACGATAGTTTTATTGCATGAGGGAAAAACTGGAAGATTTTGCGGAAGATGTCTGGGGCAAGGCCCTCCGCGGGCTTGGACAGACACCGGATGGGCTGGCGCAGGCCAGCGGGTTGCCGCTCGGGCGCGTGAAGGCTGTGCTGGGGGGAGAGAGTGACGGCGAGGGCATCGATCGCCTCGCTCCGCGCCTCGGGCTCCACCCGGGGGCAATGAAAAGGCTGACGGAGGAACCGGAGGTCGACCCCGCGGAGGTGCCGTCCGGGGTAAAACGGTTTGTCACGCCGTATCCAGTTTCCGGGTACCCTGAGATGACCGTGAACGCGTACCTTGCCTGGGACGAGGAAACCCGGGAGGCGGTCGCCTTCGACAGCGGGGCCAGTGCCGCGGGGATGATCGCCTTCCTGAAGGAAAACCATCTTCAGCTGCGCTATGTCCTCCTCACGCATGCCCACGGAGATCATGTCGCCGGTGTTCCCGCCCTGCTGGCCCATGCCGGGGAGGCGGAGGTCTGGCTTCATGAAAAGGAGAACCTGCCCCAGGCGACTCCCTTCCGATCCGGAAAGGAATGGGAAGCGGGAAAACTCCGGGTGCAGAGCCGGCGCACTCCCGGCCATTCCGCCGGGGGGACAACCTATGTCCTCCACGGCCTCGCCACGCCGGTGGCG
Source organism: Verrucomicrobiota bacterium (assembly GCA_009908535.1). Classification (GTDB taxonomy): domain Bacteria; phylum Verrucomicrobiota; class Verrucomicrobiia; order Opitutales; family Oceanipulchritudinaceae; genus Oceanipulchritudo. The sequence continues at coordinate 1,788 of JAAAOD010000182.1, read as the reverse complement.
ATCGTCGGCGACGCCCTTTTCTGCCGCTCCCAGGGAGGGGTACCGGCGGCGGCCTACGAAAACGCCCTCACTGCCAACCGGCGGGAAATCCTGCGCCTTCCGGGGGAGACGGTTCTTTGTCCCGGGCACGGGCCGGTGACCACCGTGGCGGTGGAAAAGGACCGGAACCCCTTCTACGCGAAAGGCTGAACGGGATGGAAAAGGAAGCGGCGCTGCCACTTCCCTGCTGACAGCCGGTAGGAGGGGAGCGTATCAGGTCCGCAACTACCGGTGCCGATACCGCGGTGGGCGATGTCGAGGTGGAGCACGGCCCCCGGTGCGCGTTCGAGCTCCTCGCGGTGCAAGGCTGTGAACAGCTGCTCCGTTGAATGCGGAAGGAAGTTGCCCTCGAAGAGGGCGTCCGCGGTGATGCGCAGGGCTCGCCCTTCCCCCGCCAGCCGCATCTCCCGGACATCGGTGAAGTGACCGTACTCCTGCGGCATGACATAGGGTAATTCGATTTCCTCCAGAGGCAGCTCATGCCAGCCAATGCGCGTCCCTTCGCGGCGGTCGGTATAGTTCTCCCACGGACCACGCCCATAGTAGCGAAGGGAGGTCCATGACGGATCGAGGCACAGTTCAAGCCCCACGCGGGGAAGGTCGGTCAGCTCGGGATGAAGGTGGATCTTTTCCTCGAGCGACCATGTACCGTCGGGTTGCACGTGGCAGGTCAGGTCGAACCGGGCGTCGTTGAACCGCGCCCGTCCGCTGCCCTCAAGACGCGTCCCCACCGAGGCGGACCCATCGCGGTGACGCCGCAGGCGGATCCCGCGGCAGCAGAGGACAAATTGCGGAAGGCCGAGTTCCCGCCAGCGGGCGAGGGCCTTTTCGCCCTGCCCCGACCAGAGCTTGATGCCGTCGTTGTCGGTGGCGGCCCGCCAGAGGGTGGGCCGGAGGGGCGATCGCAGCAGGGGGGTCCCATCGAGCCGGATATCTTTGATGAGGCCGCTTTCCCGGTCCCAGCGGAAAACGGTCCCCGCGGCGGCGAGGGCGATTCCGGAGGCGCTTTCCGTTCCCTCAACCGGGGAGCCGCTCTTTGCCGGCAGAGTCACGCAGGACAGCCCCGCGACACGCAGGCAGAGTTGTTCGGTGCCAACTTCATGGCCGGCCGGAAGCGCCTCCGAGGCATCAGCGAGGACAAATGTGCATTCAAGGAAGCTTGCGCCTTTCAGGGTGGCAAGGTGTTGCTGATAGTCCGGTATCACCAGCTCGCGGTTCTCCCCGGCCGGAACGGCGGGTAGCGGCAGGGTGCCTTCCACTCGGGTTTGACCCTCGTCGACAATGCGATATCGGAGGACAAGATCGGAACTGTCCCGGAAGCTGCGGACGTTGCGCAGCTGCAAGCGCCCGGTTTCGGCGGAAAAAGCCGTCACTTTCATGGGCCGGGCGAGATATTTCAGCTCATGGCAGGCCGGATGGAGCTCCCGGTCGGGACCGAGGAGACCGTCACAGACGAAATTGGCGTCGTTGGGCTCATCCCCGAAATCGCCCCCGTAGGCGGTGAGGACCTTGCCGTCCGAAGGCCGCCGGTAGCGCAGTCCGTGGTCGATCCATTCCCAGATAAAGCCCCCCTGCAGGCCGGCATGGAAATACTTATCGAAAAGGCGGTCATAGTCGGCGAGGGAGCCATTGCTGTTGCCCATGGCGTGGCTGTACTCGCACAGGATGAACGGTCGTGGATCGCGGTCCTCCCGCTGGAACCATGCCTCGATACCTTCGATCGACGTGTACATCGGGCAGATGATATCG
>JAAAOD010000059.1 GCA_009908535.1 Verrucomicrobiota bacterium | reverse complement strand
CGTCGCCTCCGCCTCCCTCAGGAAAAAACCGGCCCGCTCCGTCTTGCCCCGGAGCAGGGCAAGGCGGATCCGCTCGTACCAGTACGCGGCCAGTATCTCTGCCGGCAGGTCCGCCGCGAGATTCTCTGCAAAGCGGTCAAGCGACCGCTCCATACGCCCCAGTGCCTCGTCATCCGCGGGACCGAAACTGCCGTACACTTTCGCCGTGAGCAGCCGGTACTGGCGGTTGAAGCGTTCTTTGCAGAGGAAATCCTGCAAATCATACAAGACGGCCTCCGCTTGCAAAGGGCGCTCCAGCAGAAGATTCATCCGCGCCGAAAGCTGAAGCAAACGAGCTCTTTCCGGATTACACTTCGCAGCGGAAGGAAGGCTTTCCATCGCTTTCAGGAGAAAATCGTAGGCCTTCATCGGCCGACCGTAGCGAATATCCAGCTCCGCGACAGCCAGATGGATGCGCGCCCGCTGGCGGCGTTCCTCCGCTATGGAGTCCCCCGGCAGCCGGTTCAGCCAATCCACCACGTCGGCGCGTGAGCGGGTGTACCCTTCCCGCCTGGCCCTGGCGAACAACGAGGCAAGGCCCAGCTGCAACTCCCGGTCCGGGGATGGATGCCTCATCAGGTGCTGTTCACAACGCGTGATCAGCGGCCGACTTGCCGCCGGCGCATGCGCACTCAGCGAACGGATCCGCTCGATCTGTCCATCCCAGTCAATTCCTGCAACCCCGTCGTCGGCGCCGTACCCGTGAGGGCCAAGCGTGAAAACCATCGACATCAGAAGGCACCGGCATCGAAGCGTTGAAAAGACTCGAAGCATGAGTCCTTCCAGTCTTTATTGATTTACAATTTACCGCAACAAAATAAGACAATTTGTCGGAAAAAGTTACTTGAGCGGCTCGCCCATGTTCATAAGGGGGAGCGGCTGCGGACTTTCGCCGTTAAGGAAATAGACCTTGGAGGCGGGATCCTGGGAGATGTTTTTGAGGGCGTCGAGGGCCTGTAACTGGATGTAGGCGGGATTTTCGGCGATGGCGTCGTTGAGCTGCCGGATCTCATAGGCGCGGGCGTCGGCGAGGACCTTGACCTTCTGGGCCTGTTCCTCGGCGGCCTCACGCTCGGCCTCGGCCTGGGCGATCTTCTGCTGCTGCTCGGTACGGAAGCGCTCGAGTTCGGCCTTCTGCTTCTGCACTTCCTGTTCGCGCTCCTTTTTCGATTCGATGGCCTTCGTGATGAAGGGCGGCAGCTCGATGCTGCGGATGAGGACGCGGTCGATGCTCAGGCCCTTGGGCTCGAGATCCTTGCGCAGGCTGGAGATGAGATTCCGCTGCAGCATGGTCTGGGTCTCTTCCTGAAAGAAGTCCTCCGCGTTGGGAATGGTTTTCCCCATTTCGCGCAGGGTGGAGCGCAGGGAGGGAATCAACTGCTTCTCCACCAGCTGGGGCTTCAAGCCGAAATTCTGGTAGGTATCCGGAGTGAGTTCTTCCTTGATGCTGAAGCGGACGCTGATGTCGATGGTGGTTTGGAGCTGGTCCTGGCTGGGGACATTAGCCTGCTGCGTGATCGTATCCTCGCGAATGTCGTAGGAAACCCATTCGTAGAGGGGATTCACGGGAAAATGCAGGCCGGAGTCGTAAGGCCTTTCCACGACCTCTCCGAAAAGGGTGGCGACGCCGACGTGGCCAGCGGGAACGGTCTTCACGAAGCGGCTGCCGAACATGGCGACGAGCGCGACGAGGACGACGACGATGATGATGGTGATGTTACTTTTGGTCATGATCTTGATTGAGGTGGTGAAGGGTTTCCGGATCTTCGAGAGACCGGTGGATGACAGAAAATAATCGGGAGCGGGGGACGACGGCCTCCTCCCCCGAGCGGAGATCGCGGAGGCGGACGGATCCGGAGGCCGCTTCGTCACTGCCGTAGATGAGGGCCATGCGGGCCCCGCTCTGTCCGGCCTGTTTGAATTGCTTGCCGAAACCGGTCGCTTTCAAGGGATATCTTACCCGGAACCCGTCGCGGCGCAACCGGCCCGCATCTTCGAGCGCGAGGCGCCGTTCTTCGTCACCGCCCACGACGCAGAAAAAGTCCGGCGCATCGACGAGGGGCGGTAGAAGGTCCTTCTCCGCAAGGCAATCGGCGAGGACGACATCACCCATGCCGAAGCCGACGGCCGGCATGGCGGCATACCCGAGGCGCTCGACCAGACCGTCGAAACGTCCCCCGCCGGCAAGAGCCCGACCGGAGGGCTCCCCTTTTTCGTCAACAGAAAAGACCTCGAAAACGAAGCCGGTGTAATAGGCCAGGCCGCGGACAATCCCTGGATCGATGCGGATGAAATCGCCCACCCCGAGGGCCCGCAACGATCGCAGCAGCTCGTTCCACTGGGAGGTACGGGCCGCTACCCGCTCGCGCAGCGGCGTACTCGGCATGAGGGCGAGCAGGGTTGATTCCAGTTCCTCGATCCCGCGCCGGGAACGCAGGCCCTCCACGGTGGCGATGAATTCCTCCGTCGCTTCGTTGAAATACGGTGTCAGCTTCTCTTCGAGCGCCTCGCGCGGCATCCGTTCCATCTTGTCGGCAATGGCAAGGACCTCCAGCGCGGTCTCGCCCTCGATCCCGAGGCTTTCAAGGAAAAGGCTCCAGAGGACCCGGTCGCTGAGCCGCAGGACGATGTCGTCCGGGGAAAGGCCGAATCCGCGCAGCGACTCCAGCAACAAAGCGATGATTTCCGCGTCCGCCTCTTCCCCCGGCTCGCCGAAGATGTCGGCGTTAAATTGGTAATGGGAACGCAGCCTGCCCTTCTGTTGCCGTTCGTAGCGGAAATTCTCCGCGATGGTGTACCATTTGATGGGGCGCTTCAGGCTGTTCGCGCGCGCCCCGATCATGCGGGCGAGGGAGGTCGTAATCTCAGGCCGCAGGGCCACCGCACGGCCGCCCTGGTCCTCGAAATGAAAGAGTTGTGACACGATTTCCTCGCCGCTTTTGCGGGTCAGCAGCTCGCGGGACTCGAGCGTCGGGATGTCGTAGGCCTCGAAGTCGTGGCGCCGCGCCCATTGTCGCCAGTGGCGAAAGATGTGGTCACGACGTCGGCACTCCTCCGGATAGAAGTCCCGGAAACCGGGCAGTGGTTCAAACATGGGCTCTTTCAGGAGCCGTCCGCGCGCTTATGGTCAAGGTCTTTCAGTTGCGCCTTGAGCTCTTTGCCGGCCTTGAACTTGATCACGGTCCGCTCCGGAATGACGACGTCCTTGTCGGGCTTGTTCGGATTCCGCCCGATCCGCGATTTTCGGACCTGCACTTCGAAGACCCCGAAATTGCGCAATTCGACGTTGCGCCCCTCCGCGAGGGCGTCGGCAATGGAATCGAGAGTGTCCTGCACGATTTCCCGAATGGCCTTTTGCGACACTTCAGGGTAGTCGCTCTTGACCTCGTTGTGAATGCGGAGGACGATATCGCGCTTGGTCAGATTTGCGGACATGGAAAATTTCGGTAGTCTGTTCCGGTGATGCCGATGAATAAAGGGCTTATGCAACTGAGAAGCCCTGTCAAGAAACCACCAGAAAAGATGCTCCATGAGTAAAGACAAGACGCCTTTTGAAGAACTCCAGGAAAAGCTCCAGGAGGCTATGCGCAGCGGCAACGTCCAGTTTGGCGCGCCCTTCGGGGCTACCCCGGGGGCGGCCGCTCCGGGAGGCGGACAAAGCAGTGCGAAAAGCGAAGACGAGGACACCGAAGCGGCGGAGGCGGTGCGCCGCATCCGCGACTTTCATTTCAAGCCACGGGAGATCCGCGACTACCTCGACCGCTACGTCATCCAGCAACAGGAAGCCAAGAAAGTCCTCTCCGTCGCCATCTGCGACCACTACAACCATGTTCGCCAGTGCCTCGAGAACCCGAAGTTGCTGGAAAAGGATTACCACAAACAGAACATTCTTCTCCTTGGACCGACTCCGAGACGGGCTATGTCGGGTCCGATGTCGAGGACCTCGTGCGGGATCTCTACAAGGTCGCCAACAGCAACGCCGACCTCGCCCAGTACGGCATCATCTACATTGACGAGATCGACAAAATCGCCGCCGCTTCCGACGCTGGCGCCACAAAGGACGTCTCCGGGCGCGGGGTGCAGATCAATCTCCTCAAACTCATGGAGGACACCGATGTCAGCCTCTTCAGCCCCACCGACATGATGGGCCAGATGAGCGCGATGATGCAGGCCGGCGGCGGGCAGTCAAAGAAGCGCTCCATCAATACCCGGCACATTCTTTTCATCGTCAGCGGCGCCTTCGACCGCCTCGCCGAATCCGTTAAGAAGCGCCTCGAGGCCAGCGCCATCGGCTTCGGCAATACCGGCGGCGCCGACCAGCGCGAGGCCAGCGATTATTTACACGACGTCTCCACGCAGGACCTCATCCGCTACGGCTACGAGCCGGAATTCGTCGGCCGGCTGCCCGTGCGCGTGGCCTGCGACCCGCTCAGTGTAACCGACCTCACCGACATCCTTACGACCACGGAGGACAACCTTCTCAAGCAGTACAAGCAGGATTTCCGCGGCTACGGAATCGACTTCAAGATCACCTCCGAGGCCATCCAGGAAATTGCCCGCCGTGGCCACAGCGAGCAGACTGGCGCGCGCGGACTCATGACCGTCTTTGAGGAGGTTTTCCGCTATTTCAAGTTCGAGCTTCCCTCCACCGGCATCGAATCCTTCGAAGTGCAGCGCGAGACCGTCCTCAATCCGCAGGACGCCCTGAAGAACCTCCTCAAGGAAAACAGCCACCTGCGGCGCAACATCCTCCGCAACGACCTTGAGGCCTTCGCGAAGCGCTTCTCCGGCGAAACCGGTCTTTCCCTGACCTTTACCGGGGAGGCCAGCGACGTCCTCATCGACAAGGCCGTCGACCGTGACAAGACCATCCGGGCCTTCTGCGAAGAGCATTTCAAGGATCTCGAATACGGCTTGAAAATCGTCGCCCGCAACACCGGCAGCGAAAGCTTTGAGATCGACAAGGCCATGGCGGAAAACCCGGACGCGGAACTCTCGCGGCGCGTCGTGGAGAGTTTCTCCCAGCGCAAGGAAGCGGAGGCATCCGAAGAGGAACAATAAAGGTCCGCGCATGCCCGAAGGAACCCGCGTCCAGTCGATGTTCGCCGGCATTTCCGGACGGTATGATTTCGCCAATCACTTTCTGAGCGGCGGGGTCGACCTGTACTGGCGCCGGCGACTGGTGCGCTCGGTGGTGCGGAGGCAGCCTTCCGAGGTCGTGGACCTCGCCACCGGCACCGGCGATGTGGCCTTCGCCCTGCGGCGCAAACTGCCGCGGAGCTGCCGCGTCACCGGACTCGACTTCTGTGAACCGATGCTCGTGGTGGCCCGCCGGAAGCAGCGCCAGCGGGATCCGGCGGAGCCCATTGCCTTCTTCTTCGGGGACTGCCTCGCCCTCCCCCTCGGGGACGCCTCCATCGACGTCCTCACCATCGCCTTCGGGCTGCGCAACCTCGAGGACCGTCACGCCGGTCTCTGTGAAATGCGCCGCGTCCTGAAGCCGGGCACGGGCAGCCTCCACGTGCTCGAGTTCACCCAGCCCGCGCGCTGGCTGAAACCGCTCTACGGACCCTACCTGCACCACGTCCTGCCGCGCCTTGCCCGCCTCAGCACCGGGGACAAGGCCGCTTACGACTACCTCGCCGGCAGCATCCGCGCCTTTCCCACCAAGGAGGCCCTCGCCGGGGAAATCCGCGCCGCTGGCTTCGCCTCCGTCCGCGCCACCGGCCTCACCGGCTCCATCGTCGCCCTCCACGAGGCGGAAGCGTAGCCGAAGTCGTTAAACTCAGGCCGTCGCCGAAGTCGTAAGACTTTGGCCGGATTCTCCGAACGGCTCCCGCTCCTTCGCTACGGCGGCACGAAGCGGGCCGGAGGCCCGCAAGAAGGATAGCCACGACCAAGCCCCGACGAAGGAGGGGCGCCGGTCGGGGTACAGAGACCAAAAAAACCTTTCACGGCCCGAAGGACCCGAAGGAGGGTCGGCTTCCGCGGAGTTCCTCCCGGCGGACCTCCGGCCCGCCCTCCGGGCACGAGGGCTACCGCGCGTGGCTCTGCGGGGAAACGGCGCAGAGGCGCGACAAGGCCTGAAGGCCTCGCTCATCGGGATGCGCCCTTCAGTAGCCGAACTCGTAAGAGTTTGGAAGTAGCCGAACTCGTGAGAGTTTGGAAGTAGCCGAACTCGTGAGAGTTTGGCCGCTGCCCCGCCGACCAAAGTCTTACGACTTCGGCTACCGATAAAGGCCAAAGTTTCAAGACTTCGGCTACGACCCCGCCGCTCAGCCCTTCTGCAGCTTTTTCCCGTAGGTGTCGCGCAGGCCCACCGTGCGGTTCACAACCAGCTTCTCCACTGTCGTGTCCGGATCGATACAAAAGTAACCGGTGCGCTCGAACTGGAACTTTTCCTCCGGCCGGGCGCCGGCGAGGGCCGGCTCCCCGTAGCCGGTGCCGACGCGCAGGGAGTGCGGATTGAGATTTTTGAGGAAATCGCCGCCCTCCTCCGTCTCGTTCGGATCCTCCTTCAGAAAGAGGTTCTCGTACCAGCGGGACTCGAAGGCCACGTTCTCCGTCGCGCTGACCCAGTGGATCGTGCCCTTCACCTTGCGCCCGTCGGGCGTGCTCCCGCCGCGGGATTCCGGATCCATCTCGACGTGGATTTCCTCAACGTGGCCGTCGTCGTTCTTCACGACATCAGTACAGGTGACGTAACAGGCGTAACGCAGGCGCACTTCCCGTCCCGGCGCGAGGCGGAAGTATTTCTTCGGCGGATCCTCCATGAAATCGGCACGCTCGATGTAGATTTCGCGCGTGAGAACAACCTCACGCTCACCCATTTCCGGCCGGGCCGGGTGGTTCGGTCCGCTGTAGCTTTCACGGGCGTTCTCCGGAAGGTTCGTGATGACCACCTTGACGGGATCAAGGACGGCCATGCGGCGCGGCGCGCGCTCCTCGAGGTCCTTCCGCAGGCAGAATTCCATGAGGGCGAGGTCGTTGACCTTGTTGCGCTTGGCGACGCCCGCCCGGCGCGCCAGCTCACGCAGCGCTTCCGGCGTGTAGCCGCGGCGGCGGATGCCCCGCAACGTCGGCATACGCGGATCGTCCCAGCCGCGCACGTGCCCCTCCTTCACCAACTGGAGCAGCTTGCGCTTGCTCGTGAGGGTGTAGGTCATGTTCAGGCGCGCGAACTCGATCTGCCGCGGGGTGTGGGGAACGGGGAGCTTCGCGATGAGCCAGTCGTAGAGGAGACGGTGGTCCTCGAACTCGAGCGTGCAGATGCTGTGGGTGACGCCCTCGATGGCGTCACTCTGCCCGTGGGCGAAGTCGTACATCGGGTAGAGGCACCATTTGTCGCCGCTGCGGTGGTGCGGCGCATGAAATATTCGATACAGAACGGGATCGCGCATGTTCAAGTTCGGATGCGCCATGTCGATCTTCGCCCGCAGGGTCTTTTCCCCGTTGCCGAACTCCCCCGCGCGCATGCGGCGGAAGAGATCGAGGTTCTCCTCCGGGGAGCGCTCCCGGCAGAGGCTCTCGCGGCCGGGCTCCTTGAGGGTGCCGCGCAGCTCCCGGATCTCCTCCGCACTGGCGTCGTCGACATAGGCGTCGCCGGCCGCGATCAGGTGCTCCGCCCATTCATAGAGCTGGTCGAAATAGTCGGAGGCAAAGTGGAGATGCCCGCCCCATTCCGCCCCGAGCCAGCGCACGTCCTCCTTGATCGCCTCGACGTAGGCCGCCTCCTCCTTGATCGGGTTCGTATCGTCGAAACGCAGGTGGAAGCGCCCGCCGTACTTCTGTGCAAGGCCGTGATTCAGGCAGATGGAAACGGCGTGCCCGATGTGCAGGTAGCCGTTGGGTTCCGGCGGGAAGCGCGTGACCACGGTTTCCGCACGCCCTTCGGCAAGGTCGGCATCGATGATTTCCTCAATGAAATTGCGCGTCGGCTTGTCGCTGTCCTTGGCTTCCATAAGATAAACGGTTGATTGTTGCGTCCCGCGCTTCTTTTGCCAACGTCAAATCCTCTCCATAAATGAATTCCGATCGTCCCCGCAACTTCGCCAGTGACAACAATGCCGGTGTCTGTCCGGAGGCATGGGAGGCCATGGCCCGCGCCAATGCCGACCACAGTCCCGCCTACGGTTCGGACGACGATACGAAGGCCGCCTGCGATGCCATCCGCGACATTTTCGAAACCGGCTGCGAGGTTTTCTTCGTCTTCAACGGCACCGCCGCCAATTCCCTCGCCCTCGCCACCCTCTGCCAGAGCTATCACAGTGTCATCTGCCACCAGATCGCGCACATCGAGACCGACGAGTGCGGCGCCCCCGAATTTTATTCCGGAGGCAGCAAGATTCTCCTCGTCGACGGGCCGCATGGCAAGGTCAGTCCCGATGCGGTCGAAAGCACCGTCCACCGCCGCAACGACCTGCACTTTCCCAAGCCCAAGGTGGTCAGCGTCACCCAGAGCACCGAGGTCGGCACCGTCTACGATCCCGAGGAAGTCCGCCGCATCGGCGCCATCACGCACGGCCTCGGGCTCTCCCTGCACATGGACGGCGCCCGCTTCGCCAATGCCCTCGCGGAGCTGCATTGCTCCCCCAAGGACATCACCTGGCGTGCCGGCGTCGATGTCCTTTGCCTCGGCGGGACCAAGAACGGCCTTGCCGTCGGGGAAGCCGTCGTCTTTTTCAACCGGGACCGCGCCCGCGAATTCGAATACCGTTGCAAGCAGGCTGGCCAGCTCTGCTCGAAGATGCGCTACCTCAGCGCGCCGTGGCTGGGCGTCCTCCGCGACGGGGCCTGGCTCCGCCACGCCGCCCATGCCAACGCCATGGCCCGTCGCCTCGAGGAAGGCCTCGCCGCCATCGACGACGTCGGCATCGCCTTTCCCCGTCAGGCCAACGCCGTCTTCGCCCGCTTTGACGACCGCGTCATCTCCGGCCTCTATTCCCGTGGCTGGCAATTCTACGACTTCATCGCCGCCGGCGGTTGCCGCCTCATGTGCTCATGGGACACCGCCCCCGCCGATGTCGATGCCTTTCTCCACGACGTCCGCGAACTCGTCCACTCCACCGAGGACCAGCGCCCCGCCTTCCCCGTTCAGCAGCATTGATCATCAGGGGATTGACCTTTCCCCCGCCATCCCCCTACTTCTTATCCGAAACTTTGCGGGCGCGTAGCTCAGTTGGTTAGAGCGCTACCTTCACACGGTAGAAGTCTGCGGTTCGAGTCCGCACGCGCCCACCATCCAACGCAAAGGGGTCAGACCTTGGATTTTGGCATATGTCAAAATCCAAGGTCTGACCCCTTTGCGGAATTTCAAGGCACCATGCTTTGGAAAAAGGTCGGTAATGACGAGGGCGTAAACCGGTGGGGGCTTTCCGGCTGAGGAATCACCGTGGTCCAGGTGGCGAGGTCATGGCTACGTTGGAGAATTCCCTGAAATGAAACCGTAACCTCCCCACCCTCTGCCTTGGAGATCACGTGCCGGGGTGGATGTACGGGCTCAACCCGCCGTATGATCCCATCCTGTTTGTTGATGAGGAGAATCTGTCCGGGCGTGTTGATTCCGAAGCGTACATCGGCGCGATTCGTCGCCGGCAATCCGCGCGCGGCCCTTGCCTCGTTGATGAGGGCAAGGAAACGGCGGGGAACGCCATCGCCGTCGTGGACAAGAAATTCCCTCAGGCCGGCCTGGCCGCCGGGGACCGCAGCTGCCGCTACATCCAGAGTGAGGAGAATTCCCGAAGGAAAGTCAGCGATGAGCAGGTGCCCTTCCAGTCCCGGCACACAGGTCCCGCGGGCTACTTCCCCGATCGTGATGGCGCGGTTCGCTTTTTCCGGCTGGGGATCGGTAACGAAATTCACATGGTCGTACTCCGCGATCGGCGAGGTCAGCCCGGAAAGGTTCCCACCCTCCAGGACCTCGCTTCCCTCAAGGAGGTCCCAGCCAAAATGGAAACCATTCCCGGCAAGATTGACCTCCTCCATCACGTCATGGCCGATATCGGCAATGTAGTGACGTCCAGTTACAAGATCCCAGCCGAATCGCTGAGGATTTCTCAATCCGAAACAATAGACTTCGGCAAGGGTTGCGGGGTCGCTGTCGGCGGCAAAGGCATTTTCATGGACCAGTCCGTACCGGCCATTCGCGCTGTCCCTGCCTGTCGGATCGATCCTCAGTATGGCTCCGTAGGGATTAGCAGCGTTTTCGGCATTTTCGAGCGGATCCGCCTCCCCGCCGCCCTGAGCCCCGTCCCCAAGCGCAATGTAAAGGTTTCCGTAATCGGGATGCGGGGAGGTAACACTTGGATTAAAGGCAATCAGTCCCCCGACGTGCCCCCCGAAGGGCTGGTTGATCCTCAAGACTTCCCGATACGGGTGTTCCGGGTCGGCCGGAGAGAAGACGCTGGCAGCAGGCTCCGCGGTACGCCATTCGGTCAGGACGGTATGGAAACTCGTTTCCTCACCCGAGGAAAAG
>JAAAOD010000057.1 GCA_009908535.1 Verrucomicrobiota bacterium | reverse complement strand
CATGCGCCGGTGAAGCGTGTAGGGCGCCACCAGCAGCTTGTTGAAACGGGGGGATTTGGCGAAACCGGTGAGGGTGTTGAAGACGGTCGCCACTTCGTCGGTCAGGTCCTCCCGGCAGGTGAGGAAGCTCATGTCCGTGTAGAGCCGGGCCGTCTTCGTGTGGTAGTTGCCCGTGCCGAGGTGGGCGTAGCGGCGCAGGCCGTTCTCTTCGCGCCGCACGACAAGGCAGCATTTGCAGTGCGTCTTCAGGCCGACGAAGCCGTAGACGACGTGGATCCCGGCTTCCTCCATCATCCGCGCCCAGTTGATGTTGTTGGCCTCGTCGAAGCGCGCCTTTAATTCGATCAGCACCGTAACCTGTTTGCCGTTGCGCGCAGCCTCCATGAGGGCGTTGACGATGGGCGAATCCGAACTCGTCCGGTAGAGCGTGATCTTGATGGCGAGAACGTTCGGGTCGTGCGCCGCCTGTCGTGCGAATTCCACTACAGGGTCGAAAGAATCGAAGGGATGGTGCAGGAGGTGGTCCCGGGTCTTGATATCCTCGTACACGAAGCGGTGCTGTCGCAGCGCCGGGGGCTGGTGCGGCTGAAAGGGCGGGAACTTCAAGTCCGGACGCGGTACCATGTCGTACACGCTCATCAGCCGCAGCAGGTTGATCGGTCCGTTGATGCGGAAGACGTGCTGCCGCCCGAGCCGGATCGCCTCCAGCAGTTCCGTCAGCAAATCGTCCGGAATATCCGCCTCGATCTCAAGGCGCACCGCCGCCCCCTTGCGGAGGTTGTACAGCTCCTCCTCGATCGTCTGGAGAAGGTTCTCCACTTCCTCCTCGTCGATGTAGAGATCACTGTTGCGCGTGATGCGGAAGGCGTGGACGGAGCGGATCTTGTACCCCGGAAACAGGCGGCGTGCGAAGATTTTCAATACATCGCTGAGAAAGACAAAACAGTCGGGAAGGCGGCTGGTCCCCGGGATCTGCACCACCCGCGGCAGGATGCGCGGCACCGGAATGAAGGCCAGCATGCGCTCCGTCGCCGGCGTGTCCGGATCGTCCAGCCAGAGAAGGATGTTCAGCGACTTGTTCCCGAACTGCGGAAAGGGATGGGCCGGGTCGATGGCCAGCGGCGTCAGGACCGGATGCACCTGTTCCTCGAAATACTCCCGCAGCCAGTTCAGCTCGCGCCGTGTCAGCTGCTGACGGTTCTTGAAGGGCAGGCCTTCCTTCGCCATCGCCGGCATGATCTGTTCCTGCCAGCACTTGTACTGGTCCTGGACAAGCGAGGCCGAAACCGAATGCACCCGGCGCAGCTGCTCCTTCGGCCCAAGGCCGTCGATCCCCGCCTTCGTGATGTTCGATTCCACCTGCTGGATCAGCCCCGCGACCCGGATCTCGAAAAACTCGTCAAGGTTCGAGCTGACAAAGGACAGGTACTTCAGCCGTTCCAGCAACGGATAGCTCGTGTCCTCCGCCTGCTCGAGCACGCGACGGTTGAAGGCCAGCCAGCTCAGCTCCCGGTTGAAGTAGGCCGCTTTCGCTTTCCGGCTTCCCTGTTTTCCCGATGCCATGCCCGCAAGATGACCCTATCCCCGCCGCAGGGCAAGGACAGGGAATCGGCCCCTATACCAAAATCCAAGGTCTGACCCCTTCGGCGTTGCCTAATCGATTTTGCCGAGGAGGTCGTAGATGCGGCCGACCATTTCGCGGGGATCCTCGACGAAGCCGGCGGCGATGAGGGAATTGTCGAGGATCTGTTCGGTCATGAGGCGGGCGAGGTCGGGCTTGGAGGCGCGGAACTCGTTGAGCTTGTGGAGGAGGGGGTGGCTGGGATTGACCTCGAGGCGGACGGCGTCGGTGCCGCCGGCGTCCTGGTTCATGGCCTTGAGGATGCGGCGCATGGAGGGGGTCATCATCTTGTCGGCATTGAGGGCGGCGGCGGGGCTGTCGGTGAGCCGTTTGGAGACGGTGACATCGCTGACGCGGTCGCCGAGGGTCTCCTTCATCCACTTGGTGAGTTCTTTCTGCTGTTCGGCATCGAGTTTCTCGCCGCTGCCGACGGCCTCGTCGCCGAGGTCGAGTTCGCTGCTGTCGGCGGCGAGGAGCTTTTTGCCTTCGAATTCGCCGATGTGGTTCATGACGAACTCGTCGATGGGCTCGAAGAGGTAGAGCACCTCGAGCCCCTGCGAGCGGAAGGCCTCGAGGTAGGGGCCCGCCTCGATGGCTTTGCGGGAGGGCGCGTAGAGGTAGTAAATGGTGTCCTGTTCCTCCTTCATGCGCCCGACGTACTCCTCAAGGCTGGTCCATGTGCCCGCGTCGGTGAGGTTGCTTTCGTAGCGCAGCAGCTTGGCGAGTTTCTCGCGGTAATCCAGATCGGTGGTGATGCCTTCCTTGAGGAAGAGGCCGAACTGCTGGTAGAAATCCTTGTAGTCGTCGGGCCGCTTTTTGGCTTCGTCGCCGAGGTGGCGGAGGAAGCGGTTGGTGAGGATTTTACTCAGCTTCTGCACGAGGGCGGAATCCTGCATCGATTCGCGGGAGATGTTCAGCGGCAGGTCGGCGGAATCGACGACCCCGCGGAGGAAGCGCAGCCATTCGGGCAGCAGGCCCTCGGGGTGGTCGTCGATAAGGACCTTCTTGCAGTAGAGGGCGACGCCGGGTTCCATGCGGCCGAAGCCGAAGCGCTCCATGTTTTCCTTCGGGGTGAAGAGGAGGGCGTTGATGGCAAGAGGCGCGTCGGCGGCGAAGTGCAGGGTGTGGCGCGGTTCGTCGAAGGCGTTGGCCTGGAACTTGTAGAACTCGGTGTACTCCTCGGGCTTGATGTCGCTCTTGTTGCGCAGCCAGAGGGCGTCCATGGTGTTGACGCGCTCCCCGCCAAGGTGGATCGGGAACTGCACGAAGCTGCTGTAGCGCTTGAGGATCTCCTGCACGCGCGACTTGCCCGCGAATTCCTTCGCATCCTCGTGCAGCTTCACGACGATCTTGGTGCCGCGGCGTTGTTCGTCCTCCGTCTCCTCGACCTGATAGCTGTCCCGGCCGTCGCTGATCCAGCAGAGGCTTTCGCCCTCCGCCTTGTAAGAGCGGGTGTAGACGCGGACTTCATCGGCGACCATGAAGACGGAATAGAAGCCGACGCCGAACTGACCGATGAGGTTGGCCGGGTCGGCCCCGGACTCCCGCGCCTCCTTGATGGCGGCGGCGAAGGCCTTGGAGCCGGACTTCGCGATGGTGCCGAGGTTCTCGTTCAGCTCCTCGCGCGTCATGCCGACGCCGTAGTCCTGGATGGTCAGGGTGTTCCCGCTGTCATCGGTGGTGATGTTGATTTCGAGGGGCAGCTTCTCGTCGTGGATCGTCTCCCCGGCCAGCTGGAAATGCCGGAGCTTCTCGAGGGCGTCGCTGGCATTGGAGACCAGTTCACGGATGAAGATCTCCTTGTCCGTGTAGAGGGAATGGATGACGATATCCAGCAACTGCCGGGTTTCGGCCTGGAAGGCATGCGTTTGTGCTTGGTGCTCGCTCATGGTTGGATCAATTGGTTGGCAATCAGGATTTGGCGAAACGGGGGAATGTAGAACTCGTACGGACAAAATCAAGAATGCACGAGGCCGCCGAACAGACCGCCGCAGAGAAGCAGGTAAGGGAGGAAGTATCCGTACAGCGGCAGGCGGTTTCCCGTCTGCCGGTAACGCTGCAAAAGCCATGCCACGGTGAGGGCGGTCAGCAAGAGAAGCGTCCCCGTCGGCGGCCACGGCCATGTCTTCTCCGCGACGCCTCCGGGAAGGCGCAGGCACGCCTGCAGCAGGCCCTCCATTCCCCGGACGCTCCACCAGCCGGGGCGGGCGACAAGGGCGAGGGCCGCCTCGGGCAGCGGAAAGCCGAGGAAAAGAAAGACGCCGGTGAAGACGGCGACGGCGGCGAGCGGGTTGAGGAGCGGGGCGGCCAGCCATCCGGCCGGGGTGAAAAGGGAGAAGTGCTGGGCGATGAGGGGCGCGCTGGCGAGGCAGGCCCCCGCGGAGACGCAGAGCAGCTGCAGGCAGCGCCGCCGGAAGTTCCGCCACCGTTCCTGCCATGGCGTAAGGCCCCTCGGCGGGGGAAACCTCCGTTCCCAGCGCCGGTTCAGTTCATCCGCAAGGGGCAGGCCGAGCAGCAGGATGGAAGCGACGACGCCATAGGAGAGCTGGAATCCGAGGGCAAAGAGCTGGCGCGGATTCCAGAGAAGAACGAGAAAGGCGGAAAAGACGAGGGCCGGGAACAGGTGCGGCTGGCGCAGAAGGTAGCGGCTTCCCATGACACAACTGAGCATGATCCCCGAACGCACCGCGGAGGGGGCGCTCCCCGTCAGCCAGACGTAGAACCAGAGACCCGTGGCAAGGGGGAGGAAGCGCATCCTTTCCGGAAAGCGACACCCGCGCAGCAGCAACAGGAGGCAGAGAACGACTCCGCCGACGTGGAGGCCGCTGACCGCGAAAAGATGGAAGCTGCCTGTACGTTTGTAGAGCCGCACCCGTTCGTCGGTGAGAAGGCCGCGGTTGCCCAGCAGCATGCTCGCGAGAACGTAACCGGGGTCCCCGGGATCCCCGCTGCCGGCGGTCAGCCTGTCCTGAAAGGATCGATACAGCGATTGGCGCAGTTGCTCCCGGGCGGGTTCGTCGCCGGGGCGCGCGAGGACTTTTCCCTGCGAGGCGCTGAGAAAGATGTCGCGGCGGAGCAAATACGACTGGAAGCCGTCCGGTTCCGCGACTCCCGGAAGAAAGGTCAGACGGGCGCGGGCCTCGATCGTTTCCCCGCGCGCAAGCGGCGCCGGGTCCGCCTCTTCCGTGGCGAGGTAAAAGGAGAGGCGGCGGCCCCGCAGTTCCCCGCGTGGGGTGTTGTCGGCGAGGAGGCGCCCGATGCCGGCGATCCGCGCCTCCTTGCGTGCATGGAAGGCTTCCTCCACGCGCAGGGTAAAGGTGACCTCCCGCGGCGGCAGCCAGTGCCAGTCCGGTTCCGGCATCTCCGCGATGCGGAGGCAGAGGCCGCCTCCGGCCAGCGTCCCGGCGGCAAGGAACGAGACCAGCCGCGGCGCGCCGGGGAAGCGGAGGCGCTTGCGGACGGCAAAGGCAAGGCAGGCGAGTCCCGTCACGGCAAGGCCCGCCGGCACCCCGGCCAGAACGCCCGGAACCAGCGCGGTGGCGAAGCCGGCGAGGAAAGGCAGCAGGGGCGCCTTGACACAGGCCGGCGGGGGCGGCGGGGCGGTGGGATCCGCGAAGGGGGCTTCTTCGTTCATGGTGGGACGGTTCCATGCTTCGCGGGTCCCGCCTTGCCAGCAACCGTCCGGGCTGCGACCGTACGGAAAAGAATGCCTGAAAAAGAGCAGAAAGAGTTCTTTGCCGGGTCCGCGAAGGAGGCATCCCCGGCTCCTTCGCGCGGGTACCGGCCGCTCGCGGCGCGCATGCGTCCCCGTTCCCTCGCCGAGGTCGCGGGTCAGGATCACCTGCTCGGGGAGGACAGCCTCCTGCCGCGCCTTGTCCGCCGCAACGAGTTCGGCAGCCTGCTCCTTTACGGGCCGCCGGGAACCGGCAAGACCTCCCTCGCCGAGGCCATCGCCCGGGAGACCGCATCCCGTTTCGTCCAGGTCAACGCCGTCCTCTCCAACACCGCGGAGATCCGGGACATTCTCCGCATGGCGCGGTACCGGGAGGAGGAGCGCACCATTGTTTTCATCGACGAGATCCACCGCTTCAACAAGGCCCAGCAGGACCTTCTCCTTCCCGATGTCGAGGCGGGCGTGATCCGGCTCATTGGCGCCACCACGCACAACCCCGGCTTCTATGTGAACGCGCCCCTGCTCAGCCGCAGCCACCTCTTCAAACTGGAGCCGGTCGGCGAGGAGGCGATGATCGGGGTGCTGCGGCGCGCCTTGACGGAGGAGCGCGGCCTCGGGGCCATGCGGGTGACGGCGGGGGAGGAAGTCCTGCGCCTGCTCGCCCGCATGAGCGACGGGGACTTGCGGCGCGCCCTCAACGCCCTCGAGACCATCGTCCTCGGGCTCGAGACCGCCGAGGGCAAGGAACGCGCGATCACCGAAGAGGCCGTGCGGCGCTTCGCCGGCGAGCGGCAGATTCGCTACGACGCCGGCGAGGACGAGCACTACGACACCGCTTCCGCCTACATCAAAAGCCTGCGCGGAGGCGATCCGGACGCCGCCCTTTACTGGCTCGCGAAGATGCTCGCGGGCGGAGAGGAACCGCGCTTTATCGCCCGGCGCATGGTCATCTTCGCCTCCGAGGACGTCGGGCTCGCCGATCCGCGCGCCCTGCAGCTCGCGGTGGCCTGTTTCCAGGCCTGTGAGCAGGTGGGCCTTCCGGAATGCCGGCTCAATCTTTCCCACGTCACCGTCTTTCTCGCCTGCTGCCCAAAAAGCAATTCCACCACCGAGGCGATCGCCCGGGCCGAGGCGCACTTGAAGGAACACGGGGTACAGGCGGTGCCGTCATGGCTGCGCGACAGCCATACCGCCTTCAACAAGGCCCTCGGGCAGGGGGAAGGCTACCTCTACAGCCACCAGTTCGAGGAGGCGGTCAGCGGTCAGTCCTACATGGAGACGCCCGCGGAATTCTATCATCCGCAGGAGGCGGGTCTCGAGGCGCGCATCAAGGACAGGCTCGCGCACTGGAAATCGCTGCGCCGGCGGCCCCGGCGGAAAGCGTAATCGCCTGAAGGTCCCTTACGCCGGCGACTCTTTGAGGCGACGGGCCAAAATCTCACGATTTCGGCTACTCCTTGAGGCACGGGGGCCAAAATCTTACGATTTCGGCTACTTTCCTAGAGGAGCTGGATCTCCGGACGTTGATTCCGGCCAAAGGCCGGGAACCATACCAGCCCCGCCCGCAGGCCCGCTGCGCGGGCCGGGAGGGCGGGGATACGGGTCAAGGAGCTTTTTTTGAGGGCTGAAGGCCCGCAACCATTGCGACTACGGGCTTTCAGCCCTTTGTTTTCCCTTATGGACCTTTACCCCGACCGTCACCCCTCCTTCGTCGGGGCTTGGTCGGGGCTGGTATGGCCCCGGGCCTTCGGCCTTTCTTCGCCGACCAACGGTCTGCCGGGCGAAGGCCGAAGACTTTTGAACAATCAGCCCCTTCCCGCTTGACTAGGACACAGTTGCTTACGATTTCGGCTACTCTTTGAGGCGACGGGCCAAAATCTTACGATTTCGGCTACATTCACGACTCCGGCTTCTACCGGAGGGCCCGGATTGTCGACCGGCCATCTTCAGCCTTTGCGTGCCGCCCCCGCCGCCTTTTCCTCCTCCCGGCGGCGGATTTCCCTGTTCATGGCAAGCAGCTGTTGTCGTAACGGGAGGAATACGCCACCGAACAGGATGACGAATGGAATGGCCCCCAGGGTGGTCGCGTTGCTCCACTCGCCCGAGAGGGCCCGGCTGAGCAGGAAGCCCCCGTACAGCAGGCAGAGCAAAAGAACCGTCACGAAGAGAAGCACGAAAGCCTTACGGTTTCCGTGCAGCAGGTCGGAAGACATCTGTCGGAGGGAGTCCCGCATGGCTACACGTCGATCACATCCTCGTCCTTGCGCGTCCGGCGCCGCTTGACGCTGCCCCCGGAATTGGTCCACCGCACCTGCACCTGCGGACGTGGGCTGAGGAAGATGTTCACAATCACGCTGCAGATGCTGATCACGAGGGCGCCCAGCAACGCGATGCCGAATCCCGGAACGGTGAATGTGGGAACCACCGCCCCGGCGAGGAGAAGCAACAGCGCATTGATGAGGAGGATGCCAAGGCCGAAAGTGAATATGACGAACGGCAGGGCGAAGAAGACCAGCAATGGCTTCAGCAGGACATTCAGAAGGGCCAGTACCAGGGCAACGAGGAGAAGGGTCAAGGTGGACTCCGCCTTGATCGGACCCACCACCGCGGTCGCGATCAGAACACCGATAAAGAGCACGAGGCTGTCGCGGAGAAAGGAATTGCGGCTCAACTGGCTCATGGAGATTCCGCGGCCGGATCGAGATCGACCTTCTCGTTGGAAAGAATCACCGGCTCCCCCTCCTCCATGCGGATGATGAGGCGAACGCGAAAGGAATACGGCGGATAGAGGTTGCGGGGTCCTGTCAGGCTCGCGTCATTGCCTGCGCGCAGCACGGTGCGGAAATCGTCGTTGCGGTGACCGGGATCATCGACGACAAAAATGATCGAATCGGCGGGCGGAAGGAGTGCATTTCCCTGCGCATCCAGGAAGTGTGCGACAACCTTCCTCTCCTCCACGACAAGGTGCAGGCCGGGCGCTCCCTCCAGCTCCAGGGTTGTTCCCCCGGAGGGAACCTCTTCCCCGACCTCGACCGCAGGAGCCGTCGCTGTTCCGAGGGCAAGGGCAAAGGCGAGGGCGACAGAACGGAGAGGCGGGCGCGGTTTCATATGGCAAGAGGTAAGATCGACAGCGGGGAGATGCAAGCGGGGAAGCGGTTTGCCCCCATCGGCAGCCATTCTTTTCCGGAAAACAGTTGCTCCGCGAAGGAGCCTGCTCACCTTGGGCACTGCTATGGCAGAACAACCCTACGATCTCGTTGTCATCGGAGGCGGACCGGCCGGATACGCCGCCGCCATCCGTGCCGGGCAACTCGGAAAGCGCGTCGCCTGCGTGGAAATTGAGCGCGCCGGCGGTACTTGCCTCAACTGGGGCTGCATCCCGTCGAAGGCCCTTCTGAAGGCGGCCGAGACCGTGGAGAGCATCCAGCACGCCTCCGACTTCGGCGTGAGCGTGAAAGACTACAAAGTCGATTTTACGAAAGTAATGGGCCGTTCGCGAAGCGTCAGCGACAAGATGGCCGGCGGCATCGAATTTCTTTTCAAGAAGAACAAGGTTGATTACTTCCTCGGCTGCGGCCACATCCCGGAAAAGGGCAAAATCGAGATTACCTCCGGGCCCGACAAGGGGAAGTCCCTCGCCGCCAAGAACATCCTTGTCGCGACGGGCTGCCGCTCGCGCCGCCTGCCCGGCGTGGAGGTCGACGGCGAGCGGGTCATGACCAGCCGCGAAGCCCTCGTCATGAAGCGGCAGCCCAAATCGGTGGCGATCATCGGCGCCGGGGCCATCGGGGTGGAATTCGCCTACTTCCTCAACACTCTCGGCACGGAAACCCATGTCGTCGAGATGCTCGACCGCATCGTCCCGCTCGAGGACAAGGATATTTCCTCGGCCCTGAGTCGTTCCTTCAAGAAGCAGGGGATGAAGGTCCGCCCCGGAACGTCCGTCGAGAATCTCAGGATCGGCGACAAGTCGGTGACCATGGACCTCGTCAAAAAAGACAAAAAGGAAACGCTCGAAGTGGAAACGGTTCTGCTCTCCATCGGCGTGGAGCCGAACACGGAGGGGCTGCTTGGCGGAAAGCTGAAGCTGAAGACGGACAAAAAGGGCTATATCGAGGTCAACGACCGCTACGAGACCTCCGAGAAGAACATTTACGCCGCCGGTGACATCATCGGCCCGCCATGGCTGGCCCACGTCGCCACCTATGAAGCCGTCCAGGCCGTCAACGGCATGTTCGGCCACGGCGAGCCGCAGCGGGTCACGCTCTTCCCCGGCTGCACCTACTGCCATCCGCAGATCGCCAGCGTCGGCATGACCGAGGACAAAGCCAGGGAGGCCGGCATCGACTACCGTGTGGGCAAGTTTCCCTTCTCCGCTTCCGGCAAGGCTGTGGCCATCAATCAGCCCGAGGGCTTCGTCAAGCTCATCCAGGATGCCAAACATGACGAGATCCTCGGCGCCCATATCATCGGCAACGACGCCACCGAGCTCATCACCGAGTACGTCCTCGCCATGAAGGCCGAAATCACCTCGGATGAAATCCACGCCACGATCCACGCCCATCCCACCATGAGTGAGGCCCTCGCGGAAGCGGCCGCCAGTACCCACAACGAAGCGATCCACATTTAAGACAGCGTTTCCCGCTGTTTAGGCATAAAAAAGCGGAGGTCCCGGGCAGGGGCCTCCGCTTTTCTTTTTTCCGTACGACGGACAATGCAGCTTCAGGATGGGAAGTGATCGTCCCGCAATTCAGTGTAAGCAAAAAACAGTAAGAGGCTGGTGGTGAGGGCGATGGTAAGCATGGCGATGGTCCTTTGATGAATGAAGCGATTCTGCCGGTGGCGAAGCAAAAAGCCGTCTCAGGCCTCAAGGGCATTTTTCAGTTCGACGGCGCCGAAAGTGAGAAGAAGAAGAGAGAGCGTGCAGAGAAGAATCATGGTGGTTTCCTATTGGTTGAGATGAGAAATTTTCGAGAACGCCCATACTAATGCCGGAAGCGTGCCAGGTTTTGGGAGTAATTTCCTTAATACCTATAGGACAACATGATATAATTTTTTGCACCAGATTGTACGATGGATTTCCGGCGATTCCCACCAAAGTTTTCTCGATTTGGCTACACCCGGCGTCCCGATTTCGGGACAGTTGCCGGATCCCCGGGACGCGCTTTTTGCTTTAAACAAAACAGGCTTCCGTCCAGGTCCCCCCTTGCCCCCGCTAAATTGCATTGACCGCCGCCGCGACCCCCCCCACGTTTTGCTTTTTTACGGGACCGCTGGTGCCCGTGTCGGCTCCCATAGTGTAATGGATAACACGCTGCCCTCCGGAGGCAGAAATCGGGGTTCGAATCCCTGTGGGAGTGCCACGG
>JAAAOD010000153.1 GCA_009908535.1 Verrucomicrobiota bacterium | reverse complement strand
GGGGAGCCACGAGCCGCACGACAACGAGCCGCTCACCCGGGAGATTCTTTCCCTGCGCGCGGAAAAAGCAGCCTTGTTGGACCGGACAAATTTTCCCGCACTGGTCCTTTCCCGACGCATGGCCGGCGATCCGAAGACGGCCCTCGCCTTTGTCGACGACCTGCACGAGCGAACCAAAGAGGCCTTTGACCGGGAGATGGAGGAGGTGCTCGACTGCAAGGCCCGCCACGGAGGGAACCGGGAGGAGTTTTTCCCCTGGGAAATCGCCTACTGGACCGAACGCCTGCGGCGCGAAAAATTCGCTTTCGATGAGGAGGAACTGCGTCCCTACTTCGCTTTACCGCGCGTGATGGAGGGGCTCTTCCATCTCTCCGGGAAGGTCTTTGGTGTGCAGGTGCAAAAAGTTGAGGACGCTCCCGCCGCCTGGCATCCCGATGTGGACACCTGGTGCCTTCGCGACGCCCGGGACGACCGCGTCCTCGGCTACTTCTACACCGACTGGTACCCGCGCGAGGACAAGCGCGGAGGAGCCTGGATGAACCCGCTCCTGTCGGGGCAGCGCCTGCAGGGGGGAACCCTCTCCCCTCACATCGGGGTCATTGCCGGCAACCTTACGCCGCCGGTCGGGAACAAGCCGGCATTGCTCACTCACCGGGAAGTGGAGACGCTCTTCCATGAATTCGGCCATCTGCTCCATCACCTCCTCAGCGAGGTTTCCATTCCCGGGCTTGGCGGGACCAATGTCGCCTGGGACTTCGTCGAACTGCCATCCCAGATCATGGAAAACTGGTGCTGGGAACGGGAGAGCCTCGACCTCTTCGCCCGTCACCATGAAACCGGTGACGCGATTCCCGGAGAGCTGTTCCGGAAGTTGATCGCCAGCCGCCAATTCGGGGCGGCCCAGTTCCAGATGCGGCAACTGAGCTTCGCAAAGCTGGACCTCGAGCTTCACCTTCTCGGCGAACGCGGCTCCTCCATCGACTTCGACGCCTTCGCGGAGAAGCTGCTCGCCGATTATCGCCCGCCGGTCACGGTATTGCCGAAGAACAACCTGCGGTCCTTCAGCCACCTCTTTGCGGGGGAGACCGGCTACGCTTCCGGCTACTACAGCTACAAGTGGGCGGAAGTCCTCGATGCCGATGCCTTTACCCGCTTCAAGACGGAAGGGCTTCTCAATGCGGAAACCGGAAGAGCCTTCCGCGAAGCCGTCCTCGCCCGCGGCAACAGTGCGCCCCCGGAGGACCTCTTTCGCGCTTTCATGGGTCGCGACCCGCGTCCCCAGGCTCTGCTCGCGCGCCTCGGATTGTCGGGATAACCGCGCCCCTCAGGGAATGCGCAGGGCAAGGTAGCCCCGGTTGCCGCGGAAGTAGACCCAGAAGCGGTTCGCCCCGGGACGAAGGCTGTTCTGCAGGTCACCGACGGTTTCGACCTTTCGGTCATTCACCTCCATGATGACCATGCCCGGACGGAGGGACCCCGCGTACGGGGAGCGGGGCTCGACGTCGGTGATGACCAGGCCGCTGCCCACATCGAGGTCGTATTCTCCCTGAAGGGCGTCATTGACCGGTTCGAGTCCAACGCCCTCGAGGGGGGAGTCCTGCGTCGTGACCACGGCGGTGGGATCGTCAAGGCTGCCCAGTTCCACTTCCTTCGTCATGGTTTCCCCGTCACGCACGATGGTGATGGCGGTTTCCGTTCCCGGGCGGCGACCGGCAATGGTCAGGCGCAGATCGGCGACGGATTCGATGATCTGGCCATCGACTTCCCGGATGACATCCCCGCGCTCGAGACCAGCCTCCGCCGCAGGTGTGCCGTCCTGCACCATCTCGACAAGGGCTCCGTCGGTGCTGCCGAGCCCAAAGGCCTCGGCCATGTCGGGATTGAGATCGCTGATGGATACGCCCAGGTAGCCGCGGCGTACGCGGCCGGCTTCGATCAGTTCAAGGACCACGGTCCTGGCAAGCCGCGACGGAATGGCGAACCCGATCCCGATGTTTCCGCCGGTCCGTGAGAAAATAGCCGTATTGATCCCGACGAGACGCCCCTTGGCATCGACAAGGGCACCCCCGGAGTTGCCGCGGTTGATGGCCGCGTCGGTCTGAATGAAGTTCTCATAGCCCTCGTTGCCGAGAAGTCCGAGGTTGGTCCGCTGAGTAGCAGAGACGATCCCCATCGTGCTCGTCTGCCCGACGCCAAGGGGATTGCCGATCGCGAAGACGATGTCACCGACCTGCAGGTCGGCACTGTCGGCCATGCTGATAAAGGGCAGGCCTTCGCGGTCGATTTTCAAGAGAGCAACGTCCGTACGGGCATCCCGCCCGATCAGTTCCGCCTGCACCTCGGATCCGTCATTGAGGTGGACGGTGATTTCGTCGGCAGGATCCCCGCGCTGGTCGGAGATGACATGATTGTTGGTCAGGATGTAGCCGTCCTCCGAAATGATGACTCCGGAACCGAGGCCATTCGGGATGCGGCGCTCCATGGGCTCGCCTCCCTGGCCCTCTCCACCCCGTTGTTCGGGCATCCCGTAGAAGCGGCGCAGGAATTCCTCCAGCGGGCTCATTCCGCCGCCGCCGCGCATGATCTCGACAATGCTGGCCGTGGTCACCGAAACGACGGTCTGCCGCGCCGGTTCGAGAACGTCGGCGTAGCTGGCCAGATGCGGCGCGCTGCCGTCATCCACCGGGGTGGTATCGAGCGGAAAATCCCTTTCCGTCTCCGCGGAGATCCCGCCACCGAAGCAGCCGGCCATGGCCAGCAGCGTGCTTTGCAGTACAATTTTCCGAAACAACTGTTTTTTCATCTTGGGCTGTCTCCTGAATAGGAATCACAGTTCGCCGGCTTGGACGCGACCGCCGGCAGGTTAACTCAAAAAAAAACGCCCGCGACCTCTCCGGACGCCGCACAATCAGAATCCCTTGATCCTGAAGAGGGACGTTACGCTTTGATGGTTATTTATACGCAACATGGCCTCTCCCAGCAAGGACGCGATGGAAAGAACCGTGATATTAAGGCCGCGACAATCCAACGGCGTTGAATTCGTCGTGATCAGTTCGTCGAGGAAGCTCTGCTGCATGCGGCTGTAGCCCTTGTCGTTCAGAACGGCGTGGCTGACGGCGGCACGGACCTTCGTCGCCCCCCGTTCCTTAAGGATTTTTGCGGCCGCCTCCAGCGTTCCCGCGGATTCCGTCAGATCGTCCACGACGAGAACGGATTTTCCCTCCACATCACCGACCACGCTGTGCGCCTCCACCTGGGTGGCGTCCTTGCGTTTCTTGGCCACAAAACCAAAATCCGTCCCCAGCATCTCCGCGTAGGCCGCCGCCATTTTCATCCCGCCGACGTCTGGGGAGATGACGATCAGATCCTCGTTTTTGAACCGCTTCAGGTAATCGAAAAAGACCGTGGAAGCGTAGAGATGGTCCACCGGGATGTCAAAGAAGCCCTGGATCTGGGGCGCGTGCAGATCCATCGTCAGCACCCGGTTCGCACCCGCAGTGACAAGGAGGTTGGCGACCAGTTTGGCCGTAATCGGGACCCGCGGCTGGTCCTTCCGGTCCTGCCGGGCATACCCGAAAAAGGGGAGGACGGCCGTGATGCGCTGCGCGGAAGCCCGGCGGGCCGCGTCGATCATGATGAGAAGCTCCATCAGGTTGTCGTTCGCCGGGGGACAGGTCGGTTGAATGATAAAAACATCCCGCCCGCGCACGTTCTCGTCGATTTTCACGAACACCTCCTTGTCCGGGAACCGCTTCAGGGTGACATGGGTCGGCTCAATACCGACAAATTCACAAACCGCTTCGGACAGTGCGCCATTCGCACTACCTTTGAGAATTTTCATTTCTCCAATCTGCATAACCGTTTCTTCGGGGATTTTACTTCAGGTGCTCCAGCTTTTCTTCCAGTCGGCGCAACCGTTCCTGCAGGGCCGGGATGCGGGAGACATGCGCATGGCGTTTCATTTCTTCCCGATGATCCCGTGCCGGTGAACCGCTCAGGACCATTCCGCTTCCGGTGTTTTTCGAAACCCCGCTTTGTCCCGTGATTTTCGTCCCGTCTCCGACCTGTATATGCCCGATCACGCCCACTTGTCCCCCCAGGACGACAAAATCGCCCAGTTCCGCACTCCCGGCCACCCCCGATTGGGCGCAGAGAATACAATGTTTCCCCAGAATGACATTATGGCCGATCTGGACGAGATTATCGATCTTCGTCCCCTCGCCTATCCGGGTCTCTGCAAACCGGGCACGGTCCACGGTGCTGTTGGCCCCGATTTCAACATGGTCCTCGATCACGGCCATCCCGATCTGCGGCAGTTTCCGGTGGCCGCTGGCATCCGAGTGGTAGCCGAACCCGTCCGAACCCACCACAACACCGGAATGCAGCAGGCAATGGGAACCGACGAGGCAGTTCCAACCGACCGTCACGCGCGAAAGCAGGACGGAGTGATCCCCGACCCGGGCGCCCTTTTCGACAACGGTTCCCGCCCCGATGACCACGCCTTCCCCAAGGTTGACTCCTGCCTCGATGACCGCCTGGGCTCCGATGGAGGCACTCGCCGGCACTTGCGCGGTCTCGTCGACAAAGGCGGTGGGATGAATCCCCGCCGGGGCCGTCGGCAAGAGGCGCTTTTCGAGCCTGGAGCAAACCGTTGCGAGGGCAATGGAGGGATCTTTGACATGAATCCACATCTGGCCGGCCCTCGGCTCCCCTGTCTTGTCCGCTGGCACCAGGACGACGCTTGCCTCGCTTTCGCCAAGGTAGCGGGCGTAGCGATGATCGGAAAGAAAGCTGAGCTGGCCGGCATGGGCTTTGCCGAGTTCGGCGATTCCCGTCAGGGTCCCTTCAAAGTACCCCTGCGATCTCTCCGTTCCCAGCTCCTCCAGAAGGTCATCGACCGACAAGGTCCAATCCATGCTGCAAGCTATGGGTCCGCCTTTTTCGAGGGCAACCGTTTTTCAAAAAGAAAAAGCGCCTGCCGCGATGGACGGCAGACGCTTCCGTATGAAGACTCAAAGTTCCGGTACTCCCGGCGTTATTTGTTCGGCGCGTCCTCGTTCAGCTTCACCATGATGGCGTCGGTGATGTCGAGGTCGCTGTCCGCGTAGAGGACCGTGGGAACGCCGCTGCCGAGGATGTCGGAAGTGTCGAAGACGAGATCGGCGTTATGATCCTTCAGCGCAATGTCGTTGACGACTTTGATGATCTCGTCGATGAGGTCCTGCCGGACTTCCTGGTTCCGGGCTTGCAGTTCGTTCATGGTCCGCTGCTGCCACTGCTGGAATTCCTGCTGCTTCTGGCGCACTTCCTGCACTTTCTGCTGGATCTCCTGTTCTTTCTGGGCCTTGGAATCGTCGGAAAGGACCGGGTTTTCCAGCTCCTCCTGCATTCCGCGGACTTCTTCGGCCATCGTCTGCAACTGCTGCTGCTTTTCCTCTGCTTCTGCCTGCGCCTGCTCGCGGATGCTTTGCAGGCTCTCGTTGGCTTCCGCCGATTTGTAGTACCCGTCGAAAAGTTTCTGCATGCTCACGGTCACAACCGTCAGCTCCGCGGAGGCGGTCTGGAGGCCCAGCGCACCGAGGGCGAGGACTGCGGGAAGTAGTTTTGTCAATTTCATCATTTATTCTGCGTTGTGAGGGTTTGCTTCCGGAAGGTCAATCATGAAGGGGTCGGGCACCGGCGCCTGGTTGCTTGTCCCTTAGAAGCGCGTTCCGAAGGAAAAGTTGAATTGATTTCCGGTATCGCTGTCGAAAAGCACTTGGTTGCTGTCGTCGCGGAAGACGGTCGAGGTGATGGGAATCCCGAAATCGAGGCGCAAGGGGTTGCCGAGGACGAGGAGACGGACCCCGAATCCCCAGTTGTCGTTGTAATTGCGGGGATCGAAGTCAAAATCATCCCTGTTGACAAAGCCCCAATCGTAAAAGACCGCAAAGCGGAGGGGATCGGCGACTTTGATGGAATACTCGAGGCTACCGAAGCCGTAGGAATTCCCTCCGATGGGCTCGCGGTTCTGGATCGGCCCGACATCGCGGTAATCGAACCCGCGCAGGGATTCCGGGCCGCCAAGGTAGAAGCGGTCGAAAAAGGGCACCGTTTCCCCGCTGTATTCCCAGAGGGATCCGAAGCGGGCGAGCACGGAGATGACCTGGTCGCCGAACTCAAAGGTGGGGATGAACCAGGCCCCGCGCCCTTCGAACTTGATGTACTCCGTATCGCCGCCGATCCCGGCAAAGGTACTGGCGAGGGAAATGCGGCTTCCGCGGGTCGTGAAGATGAGATCGTTCCGGGTATCGCGCCAGAGGGTGAAGGTCGCCTTCGAGATGCTGCGGGGACTGTTCCGCGCCTCGTTGATAATGACCTGGGGCGCCGCCACGGAGACATCCTCAAGGTCGACGACCTCATAGTTGTAGGCAATCTGCCCGTTGACGAGGCCGAAGAGACGCTTCCGCAGGTAGACCTCGAAGCCTGTCCGCATTTCGTTGTAGGTCGTGCTGTTGTAATCCGTTTCGCGGCGGAAGAGTTCGATCCCAAGGGCGAGGCGGCGCTCGAAGAGCCAGGGTTCCTCGAAGGCCACCACGACCTCGTTGGATTGCGAGCCGATGGATCCCCGGAGGCGGAACTTCTGCCCGTCGCCCTGAAGAAACGGGGACCGCCACTTGAAGAGGTCGAAATTGGACTGGGAAATCTCAAAGAAGACGACCGCGTCCTCGATGGAGCTGAATCCGGCTCCGAACTGGAAATTGCCGGTACGGCCTTCCTTCAGGCGGATTTTCAGGTTCCGCCTTCCGGGAATGTTCGTCGCTTCGGGGGACAGCTGGACCTCCTCAAAAAAGCGGGTGTTCCGCAGGATCGCCTCGCTGTTCTTCATATAGACGAGGTTGAAGGTACGCCCGGGGGACAGGGCCAGCTCGCGGATGACGACGGTGCTCTTCGTCTTGGTGTTGCCCTCAATGATGATCGATTCGACGTCGAACTTGTCGCTCTCCTGGATACGGTAAATGAGGTCGATATTACCGGTCTCAATATTGGCGCGCCGCTCGGGACGCACGGAAGTATCCAGGTATCCGCGCGAACCGTAGATGTTCGTCAGCCGTTCCACATCCTTGTCGAGGACTTCGGGCGAAAAAACATCCCCGGGCAGCAGATCGAGGGAGGCAAACAGCACCGGCGTCGGAAAGATGGTGTTGCCCTCAAAGCGGATATCGCCGACGCGGTACTGCCGGCCCTCGTCCACCCGGATGGTGATGACGATCTTCTTCGGGCTCGGATAGTCGAGGGAAACGTTCGATTCGGGGATGCTCACGTCGAGGTAGCCGGCGTTAAGGTAGAGAGTGCGCAGGCGCTCGAGATCCTCCTGGAACTTGGCCTCATCAAATCGGCCGGACCCGGTCAGCCAGGAGAGAAACCAGTGCTTGCGAGTCTCCATCTGCCCGCGCAGTTTGCGGGCTGAAAATGCGGTATTTCCAATGAATTCGATATCGTCGATCTTCAGTTTCTGCCCTTCATTCACGATGAAGGTGACGACGCCCTGCCCGGTTTCCGCATCCCGTTCGACGCTGTAGTCGACACTGGCCTCCGTGAATCCCTTGTCGCGGTAGAATTCGAGGATTTTATCCGCATCCCGGCGGATGCGCCGTTCGTCGAGGCTTTGCCCCACCCGGCTTTCGACCTCCCTGCGGAGACGTCGGGTGCTCTTCTCTTCATTGCCGCGGATACGGAGGGAAGAGATCGTGTAGCGGGCCTGGACGGTGAAGACCACCCGCACTTCGCCGCGGCCCATTTCCTCCGTTCGCGCCTCGATAAAATCAAAAAGCCGGGTCCGGTAGAGGCTGCGGATGGAGCGGTCGACAAGGTTACGGTCGAAGGGCATGCCCTCCCGGATCTGGATCCGGGCAAGGATGGCCTCATCGCTGACGTTCCGGATATCGACGAACTCGATTTCGATATCGCCGACGATCCGCTGCTCGGTCGGACCGGCTCTCTGCGCGGTGAGATTCACCGCGAGAAAAAGCAGGAGAAAGAAAGGGAGGATGCGCTGGAAAGCGTTCATGAATCAGGGCTCACGCTGTGGCGTGTGATTTTCAAAGCGAGTAAAATCTGGGATGAAGGTCAGCGGCACGCTGCCGGTGGGACCATTCCTTTGCTTGGCGATAACGAGGTCCCGCTCGCGCGAGGCCTGCGGGATTGCGCTCTCTTCTTCCGCCTTCTGCCGTGCCGCGAGGAGGAATACCACGTCGGCATCCTGTTCAATGGAACCGGACTCGCGCAAATCCGAAATCCGCGGCTGTCGGTTTTCCTTTTCAGAGGAACGGTTCAACTGGCTGAGGACGAGCACGGGCAGGTTCAATTCTTTCGCCATCGCCTTGAGGCCGCGGCTGATCTCCGAAATCTGCTGCTCGCGGGGAACGCGGTAATCGGTCCCGTTGATGAGCTGCAGGTAGTCGACCACGATGAGGTCAATGCCGTGCTGTTTGCGCAGGCGGCGTGCCTTTGCCCGCAACTGGAGAATGTTCAGCCCGCTGCTGTCGTCCACCCAGATAGGTGCACTGCGGAGCACGGTGGCCGCCTTTCCGAGTTCGCGCTGCTGTTCCTGCCCCAGCATGCGGTCGCGCACCTTCCGCATGCTCACCCTGGCCCGGCCGCACAGCATCCGCATGGCCAGTTGCTCCGAGGGCATTTCAAGGCTGAAGACGAGAACGCTCCTTGCCTCCCCTTTCGACGGCAAGGCGACGTTTTCGGCGACATTCATGCCAAGGGAGGTCTTCCCCATGGAGGGCCGGGCCGCGAGGACCACCATCTGCCCCGAATGGAGGCCGAACGTCATTTTGTCCACGTCGGTGTAACCGGTAAGGACGCCGTCCTCCTGCTCCCCGGCAAGGATGTGCTGGATGAGATGGCCGGCGTCGTCGATGGCCCGGTCAAACTTCTGCGCGGAATCCTCCACCCGCTCCTCGTTGATGGCGAGAATCTGCTGCTCGACCGAATCGATGAAGTGATCCAGCTGGTCCTGGTTCACGTAGGCCTCCTCCGCGATGTGCCCCGCCGTCTGGATGAGGCGACGCAGGAGCCACTTCTGCCGCACGATCTCCAGCCAGTGGCGCGCGTTCGCGAAGGATTCAATACGGTCGGTCAGCCCCACCAGGGTTCCCGCCCCGCCAATCAGCTGTACGAGGGGCGTGTTCGGATCCGTAAAGCGCTGCTGTTCCTTGAGCCACTCGATACTACCGACACTGCGGCTCTGCAGGGCGTTGAGGACCGTCACCTCATCGACGGGGTCGCCCTTTTCATAGAGGTCGTTGAGGATCTGGTAGACGACCTGGTGCGCGGGTTTGAAAAAGGCGTCGGCGCGAAGCCCCGCCTCCATGCAGGCGGAAAGAATATCCTGCCCGGGATCGATCAGGCAGGAGCCGAGGAGGCCCTCTTCCGCCTCCAGGCTGTGGGGCGGGACGCGGCGGGCTTCTTCGCTCATCGGGGCGGGTTCGTGAACCGTTCAGGCACGGGGCGAGTCCCGAAATGCGCGCGTCAGGCTCCCTGCGTGCCCGCCTCTTCGTTTTCCTCTTCGATCGGGTTTTCCGAGACGACCTCGAAGTCGAAATCGACCGCCACCTCCGGATGGAGCCGGATCCGCGTGGTGTGCTTTCCGAGGCTCTTCACCGGATTGTACAGGCTGACCTGTTTTTTCTCCAGGTCGACCCCTTCTTCGCCGATGCGGTCGATGAGGTCCTGCGCGGTGATGGCACCGAACATCTTCCCGCCGGGGCCGGTCTTGACCGCGAAGACAATGCTCATGGCCTCGAGCTTGCCCTTGATGGCCTCGGCAGCCTCCAATTCGGAGGCACGCCGCTTTTCCGAGCGGGTGCGCAGGGATTCGATCTGCTTCCTGTTTGCGCGGGTGACCGGAATGGCCTTCCCCCGGGGAAGAAGGTAATTGCGGGCGTAGCCGGCGGCGACACTCACGGTATCGCCTTCATTGCCGAGGTCCTCGATCGGCTCGAGGAGTAAAAGTTCTGCGTTTGCCATGGTTTATTCTCCTGTAGGTTCGGAAATAAGGTGGATCCGTTCAATGGATAACGGTTGAGATCAAAAAGGGATGTCTTCGTCTTCCTGAAAGTCATTCCCGCCGCCGGTGTTGCCGTTGCTGGAGCCCCCCGGGGATTGCGTGGACTGGCCGCGATACCCGCCGCCTCCTTCGGATGTGCCCTCATTAACCCCGGCCTCTCCGGCGCGTCCGAGGAACTGGAAGCCTTCCAGAACGACGACAAGCTTGGAGCGGTTTTCCCCGTTGCTGGTCTGCCACTGGTCGAGGCGCAGGCGCCCTTCCACAAAAAGCGGGGACCCTTTCTGGCAGTATTTGGAAATGACCTCCGCCTGCTGGCCAAAGGCATCGATATCGACAAAAGTAGTCTCCTCGCGCTGCTCGTTGTCGCGGGTACGGTAGCGCCGGTTCACGGCCATCCCGAGCTTGGCGATCGTCGTCCCGGCGGGGGTCGTGCGCACATCGGGATCCCGGGTAAGGTTCCCCATCAGCATGACTTTGTTGTAGGATGCCATGGCGTTGTCTCCGAAGGTCTTCAGGTTATCCGGGTCAGACGGAGCGAACCATGATCCGCTTGATCTGGTCGTCCAGACGGATGCGGTCCTGCAGCTCGTCCGGCAGGTTCGCCGGCCCGCTTGCCTGCACGGAGAGGTAGGTATCCCC
>JAAAOD010000125.1 GCA_009908535.1 Verrucomicrobiota bacterium | reverse complement strand
TTCCCTCATCGAAAACCGGAACACCCTTACCCCCGCCATCGCCCGCAAACTGGTCCTCGACCTCGAGGACCCCGACGCGGAGGTCCGTCAGTCCGTCGCTTCCGCCCTCGACCTCCTTTTGCTCCAACTCCTCCGGGGCATGCCGGGATCGCCGAACGCTCTCCAGCCGGTACAGGAAGCCATTCGTACCGCCCTTGGCGATCAACAGCCGATCGTGCGCCGCCGCGTCCTTGAAGCCCTGCGCTTTTTCCCGGGACAAAAACCGGTCGCCGAAGTCCGGGACGCCCTCGAGGATCCCGTCGTCGCCGTCCGCCTCGCCGCCTACGAGACGGCCGCCTCCGTCCTTCCGCCGCAGGAGTTCGTCGAGGCCGCCGCCGCCCGACATCCGGATCCGTCCGTCTCCTGTCGATTGCTGCTCGCCAATTCCCTCGCCCGCCGCCCCCATCCCGCCTCGGCCCCGCTGCTCGAAGAGCTGCGCGCGGACGAGGATCCCCGCGTGGCCTCCGCAGCCGCCTTCGCCCTCTTCCTCGTCCGACCGCAGGCCTCCTTTCCGGAACCCGTTCTCGAGCGGATCGCCGGGGGCCGCCTGGAATCCATCGAGAGGCAAAGGCTGTTACAGACCCTCCGCGCGCTCCCGACGGAGACCAGCCGCGCCCTTGCCGGCACTCTGCTCGAGGAAGCTTCCGGTGACCTGCGGCGCCAGGCCGCCAACCTTCTCCTCCGCTCGTATGGCGATGCCGTCCCGGAACAACTCCTCCTCCGCCTGATGGAGGAGGAAAGCGGTTCCCTGCGCCAGTCGGCCCTGCGTTTTGCCCGCAGCCGCGGAAACCGGTTGTCGTGGGATTTCTACGACAAACTGGCCGATAACCCGTATGCGAATGTCCGTGCCAACGCTCTCGCCATCGCCAGTTCGGCTTCCCCGGAAATACGCCGCAAACTGGCCTTCGCCCTCCTCATCGATGAGGAACCCTCCATCCGCGGGGCCGCCCTCGAGACGCTCGCCGTCCTCCGGCCCGACAACCTCGCCCGCATCTTCATGGCCTCCCTGCGCGATCCCGACCCGACCGTGCGCCGGCGGGCCGTCAACCTTCTCCTCGGTCCGCTCGGTCCGGAAGGCCGCCGCATCGCCCGCGATTTTCTGGAACAATTCCCCGATGCCAAGGTCGCCGACATCCTGCGCCAGCAACTTTCCGCCTCATGAAATATTGCCTGTTCTTCTCCCTCCTCTTCCTCCTCTGCGGTCCGGCAGCGGCCTCGGACGGGTCGGACTCGTCGGACGCGTCGGACCTGTCGAACTCGTCGGACCCTCTCCGCGTCGTACAGCTCGTGGAGGGCGAGCCGGTGCGCCGCCTGCGCCCGGACGCGCTGCCGTCCCTGCTGGAGGAGGCGAGCCAACGCACCCGTTTCCGCTTCTCCCCGGATCCGGTCTTCATCCGCGACTTCGCCGACCCGGCCCTGCGCAGTTCGCCCTTTTGCTACGTGAACTTTGCCGACCGGAACAACTGGGAGTTGTCACCGGAGGAAGTGGAGGCCCTGCGAAGCTACCTCGAGAACGGGGGCTTCCTCTTTATCGACGCCGGCATCAACGCGGAGTTCCTCCAGGCGGACGCCGCCCTCGGCCAACGGCACAGCTTCGCCGCATGGGAGGTGACCCCGGTCATTGCGGAACAATTCCGCCGCGTCTTTCCCGACCGCGCCTTTAAGCCCCTGCCGCGGGATCATCCCTTCTTCCAGGGCTTCTACCGCGGTTTGCCGGATCCGGAACCGCTTCCCGAAGCCATCCGCGACTACGTCGTCGAGGAAAAATGGCCGGAAGGCAGCTACTCCACCATGGGTCTGCACACCGAGAGCGGCCGCCTCGCCGTCATGGCCATGCCCATCCTTTCCATGGGTTGGGGACGCGACCAGTTCGGCCGCTGGACCACCCGCATTTCCTTCCGCGTCCGCGAGGATGCCGAGGGTCTCGACGAACGCCTCGCCTCCGCCCGCTACACCGGAGAACGGTTCGAGGTCACCCGCGAGGACGGACGCACCGACGTCATTTACTGCCAGCCCCCCACCATGCCGGCATGGGTCCGCGAGCCCGACGGCACCTACCGCGTCTTCCGCTACTACCACGGCGAGGCCATCAACGAATACGCCCACCTCTTCTACACGCGCCTCGGCATCAATTTGCTGACCTACGTCCTCGTCGAAGGCTAAAGGGTCAGGCCTTCGTGGGCATGAGGGCGGCGTCGCGCATGCCGTGAATGATTTTTTTGTCGGCGGGGCAGAGGGTGGCGAGGATACCGGCGGTCTCGGTGTGGTCGCCGTCGACGAAATAGTAGGGGCAGAGGCGGAGGCGGCCGTTCATTGTCCGGACCGCGCCCTTCTCGTCGTAGACGGGGTGCTGGAGGCGTGCGGGCTTCCGGTATTGCTGGAGGAGGTAGAGATTGTCGCGGGCGCCCTCGACGGCCTCACGGATACCGTCGAGCCATTCGGAGCGGGAAGCGTCGCTGCCGTAGAGGACACTCCGCGCACCCCAGGCGTTTTCATGGAAGCCGCTCAGTTTGAGGATGAGGTTACGCTCCTTCTGGGAGGCCTCGGCCAGCTGTTCCCAGCGGTAAATGGGCTTGCCCCCGATGAAGGGGGCGTCGAGAACGGCGTTGGGGGGCAGGTCGACGGGATCCATGATCCAGGCATCGGGAACGATGCGGCGGAGCAGTTTAAAGCTGCGCTTACTGAGATTCTCACGCCAGAAGGTCTCGAGGCGCGGATGCTGAAAGAGGGCAAGGTTGAGTTTTTCCTCCTGAAAGTGCCGCATGGGTGGGGTAACGGCCATCGGCGAGCCCTCCTCGACCAGCCGGAAAACGTCTCTGGCGATGGGGATATTCTCGAGGTCGAAAAGCTCGAAGAAGCGGTAGAGGATCTGCACTTCCTCGGGATTGCCATCGATATCGGCACAAAGGGCGTCTCCGAGGGGGAAGAGATCAGCGGGATGGAGGCAATAGACGCGGCGCCCCTGGGCCTGCAGGCGCTGGGCGAGCCATTCCATTTCCGGGCGGTAGGTATTGGCCTCGTCGGAAACGACGATGGCAAGGAAGGGATTTTCGAGGTCGGGGCGCAAACTCGCCATGGAACGGTAGAAGGCTTCCACCATGCGATCGCCGGCCCCGACAAGGCCCTTCTCAAAGGCATACTGGTGATTCAGATAGGCGGTCAGCCCGATGCCGCCGGGGACGGAATCGATCTCGGTAAGGGCGAAGCCATCGTCGGTGAGGAGCAGGTCCGGCCGGATAACCTGCGGGTGGCTGCGCCGCACCTGTTCGCAACGGGCATGGCGGACGAGCTGCTCCGGCTTGCCGCGATCGAGGTAATCGGCGACCCAGGGCGCATGCATTTCGGCGTTGCGAAGGAGATTTTTATCCTCTGCGGAACGCATGTAGAGGAGTTCGCCCGCCCGGTAGAATTCGAGGCAGGCCTGTCCGATCTGGTCGACCTCCTCGGCCTGCCGGGCCGTGAGCGGCCATGCCTCCGGGGAGATGCGCCAGGTCTTGTCCTCGAAGAGCGATTGCCGGGCGAAGCTCTCTTTCAGCGCGGCGTAGCGGGACTCTTCCGGCGGCTCCGTTTCGGTTGTCGCGTTCTCCCCCATCAGGCCTCGATATTCGCCTCCTTGTTGCGCCCGATGGGGCAACCGGCGCGCAGCCATGCGTGGATGAAACGGTTGAGATCGCCGTCCATGACCTGCTGGATGTTGGAGGTCTCCACGCCGGTGCGCAGGTCCTTCACCATCTGGTAGGGCTGGAAGACGTAGGACCGGATCTGGTTGCCCCATCCAATCTCGCCTTTTTCACCGTAAAAGCGCTCCATCTCGGCGCGTTTCTCGTCCTCATACTTCTCGTAGAGGCGGGATTTGAGCATCTTCAGGGCGGTGGCGCGGTTTTTGTGCTGGGAACGTTCGTTCTGGCACTGCACAACAATGTTGGTCGGCAGGTGGGTAATGCGGACGGCCGAATCGGTCTTGTTGACGTGTTGCCCGCCCTTACCGGAGGCCCGGTAAGTGTCGACGCGCAGGTCTTCATCCTTGATATCGACGTCGATGTCATCCTCCAGCTCGGCGATGACGTCGACGGCGCAAAAGGAGGTATGGCGGCGCGCATTGCTGTCGAAAGGACTGATGCGGACAAGCCGGTGGACCCCACGTTCCGCCTTGGCGTAGCCGTAGGCGTTGGACCCGATGATCCGGATGGAGGCGCTGCTGATGCCAGCTTCCTCCCCCGGAGCGAGGTCGTCCACCTCGACGGTGTAGCCGTTGCGTTCGGCCCAGCGGGTGTACATGCGCAGCAGCATCTCGGCCCAGTCGCAGCTCTCGGTTCCCCCGGCACCGGCGTTGATGGAGAGTATGGCGTTATTCCGGTCCATTTTGCCGCCGAGGAAGCAGTGGATCTCAAGTTCGTCGAGTTCCCTGGCCATTTTCCCGAGGGACTGTTGCATTTCCTCGAGATACATTGCCCCTTCCTCCTCATCGGCATCCTCCACGAGTTCGGCCATGGTCTGCAGGTCGTCCACCTTGGCCTGAAAAGAGAGGATCGGCTGAATACTCGCCTTGAGGTGGCTGACCTCGGTCACCGTCTTGTTAGCGGATTCCTGTTCGTCCCAGAAATCATTTTCGCCCATGCGGGCTTCAAGTTCAGCAATGGTTTCCTGACGTTTCGGGACGTCAAAGATACCTCCAGAGATGACCGGCGCGCCGCGTGATTTCCTCAAGTTGATTCCGTGTTTCGGCGTCAATCTGCATAATGGAGCAAGATGTGCCCATCCCCCTGAGGGAATCAAGCCCGGAGCGACTGGAAAAAGAAAGGTTTCCGTCGTCCAACGCGCCTTGACCGCGCCGCAAAAGCAGAACATCCCGATTCTTGTCATGAAAGCGCTTCTTCTGGTAGGTCTTCTCCTTGTGCTGTCCTCGACTGGCCATGGTTTTACGCTCATCGCTCACCGGGGCGCCAGTGGCTGGCTCCCGGAGCACACCGCGGCGGCCTACGCCTACGCCCACGCCCGCGGAGCCGATTTCATCGAGCAGGACGTGGTCCTGACCCGTGACGGCGTTCCGATCGTACTGCACGACATCCACCTCGAAACGACCACCAATGTGCGGGCGATATTTCCGGACCGCCACCGGGAGAACGGGCGCTATTATGCCATTGATTTCACGCTCGCGGAAATCCGCCAGCTCCGCAAGGGGGAGCGCATCAAGCCGCGAAGCGGAAAAGCGGTCTTTCCCGGGCGCTTTCCGGCCGGAAAATTCCTTTTCCCCATCCTGACGCTGCAGGAAGCGGCGGACCTGATCGCGGGATTAAACAAGGCCACCGGGCGCACAGCCGGGATTTATCCGGAAATCAAGAAACCGGCCTTCCACCACAAAGAGGGCCAGGATCCGGTCGCCCCGGTCATGCGCGTTCTGGGGGAAAGCGGATGGCTCGACAACCCGGAGCGGGTGTACATCCAATGTTTCGACCCGGCCCCGTTGCGGGAAATCCACGCGACGTGGGGTCCGCAGTTGCAGCTCATCCAGTTGATCGGGAAAAACCGGTGGAAGGAAGCGGACGTGGATTACCGCAAACTCCGCTCCGTGGAGGGCCTGCAGGAAATCGCCGCCTACGCCGACGGCATCGGTCTGCCCCTGGATGACCTCATCGCCTTTACCGCAAAGGACCCGCGCTGGAAAGCCGTCAAGGCGCACGCCCATGCCGCCGGGCTGCGCATCCATCCCTTCACCCTCCGTGAGGAAACCTTGCCGAAAGCAATGAGCTACGGGGAGATGATGCGCTTCCTCCGCGGACCGGAGGGGGTCGACGGTGTCTTCACGGATTTCCCCTGAAAAGCAGGTTCCTTCGTTGCCAGCTTTTGACAACGGGACCGTTATTTCCCTATCCTCTTTTCATGAGGGGGAATTTAATCGCGAGCATCGTTTCTGTGGGACTGTGTCTCTGGATGTTGCCTCTTCACGGGATTCCCGGTGCAGGCATCCGTACCGGCCTCGGCGATGTTTTCCTTCCCGTCCTTCCGGTGGAGAAGGTGGCGAGTCTGCGCGACCTCCCCTATTATTTTCCGGCGAATGACGAAACGGACGGACCCGTCACCATCCTGCCGCTGCGGCGATGGGATTTGATCTTCACGGGGGACCGCTTGAACGAGGGGCACGAAGACCCGGTCGACCACGAAAACATCAACCACATCATCCCCGGCCCCTACAATCATTTGTTGGTCTACCTCGGCAAGGACGCCCGCGGGCTCGCCTACGCGATGGAATTGAATGCGGACGCTCCGGACATGGCCGGCGGCCTCCGGCTCCTCTGCCTCGGCAGCGATTTCGGTTTGCTGCGCGCTCCCGGGGGCAGCCATCTGGTCGACCGGGAGCGCATCGACCGGCGCTGGGCCATGCGGTTCCGCGAGCCGGAGCGATCACAGGTCCTTGCCGCCGGCGACGCGATCCTGCAGCAACTCATTGAAGACCACCGCAGCGGATTCCCGTATCAACTCGAATACCGCCACTCCGGCAGTGTGCTCGATTTCCAAGTGTTCCTTGTCGACGACGGTCGCGCCGGCGGGGCCGGTTGCTCGGACTACTGGACAAGTCTGTGGGAAATTCATGCCGATATCTGCCTCAAGGGCGTGCGCATCTCCGTCGAAGAGGCCACGACGTACTTCCTTGAGGATCGACAGGGACAAATGGCCTACGCCCCGGTCGAGTTGAGTCCTTTTCCAACGCCCGTTCCGTTGCATGAGCTTCTCAACCTCGGGTTCACCATCATCGAGGACGAACCGCACGTTTTTGCTTGCGATGGGGATTCGGAAACCGGACTGGTCCTGCCCAGCCTGATCATGGCCAGTCCCCTGCTCGAGGAAATCGAGCCTTTTCCGTTTCCGTGGAAGGGCGGGCTGCCCGGGCTGGAATTGATCCCGCAGTGAGACGATCCTACATCACTATCATCTGGTAGCCGCAGGCGCCATCGAAGATCATCCGGTAGTGTTCACCGTCGTACCAGAAGTCGATAGAGCCGGAAACCGGCATGTTCGCGCAGACGGACGGATCGATAAGGACCTGATCAAGTTCGACCGTCACGCCTGTGACCGATCCCTTTTCGGTGGTGGAAATCTCGAGGATTTCCGCTTCCGAATCAGTAACCAGCGCAAGGTCGAGGTCGATTTCGCCCTCCGTTCCCGTCAGATCAAG
The DNA here is from genome assembly GCA_009908535.1 of Verrucomicrobiota bacterium. Lineage (GTDB taxonomy): Bacteria > Verrucomicrobiota > Verrucomicrobiia > Opitutales > Oceanipulchritudinaceae > Oceanipulchritudo. The sequence goes on along the minus strand of JAAAOD010000125.1, from coordinate 3,588 downwards.
GACGACGGACAGATTGTTTTCATTCTCCACGACCATCGCCACGCTCCCGCTGAAACGGGTATCGGCGGTTCCGAGATCGTTGATGGCCAGATTGATATTTCCGGCGGTCATTCCTTCCGTATCAAGACCGGTCATGGTCAATTCGATGGAGCCGCTCACCCTTTCCTCAAGCAAGGCGAAGTTATTCATCTGTACATTCGCGGTTAGATTCAACGGTTCCATCGAGGTAACGGAAAGGCCGCCGCTGATGCTGCCGTCCATAATCTGCAGGCCATCGATGCTGAGGGCCTCGGCCTCCATGGAGAAATCGGCATTCATGCTGGACTCGCCGATGAAAAGATTCTGCAGGAGGAAACCGAAATTGCCGGCTATGAGCAGCTCGCTGCCTTCCGGTTGGCACCCATTGCCAAAATCCACTCCTGCTTCCAATCGCGGGGGCGGATTTTCAAGGTCAAGTTCCGCCGGTTCCCTCGTAATGACGGGGCAGGTGGAGGTGGCCGGATCCCCGATGAGGGCGAGAAGGGCGATGCCCATGGCCTGCCCCATCAGCTCCTCCGTATCGAGATCCTGCGGGTCGACCATCGCCATCATGCGGTCAAAGCCTCCGCGGATCTTTGCATTCACCAGGGCGCCACCCATCTCGTTGTACCAGCAGGCCTCGTTCATGCCCCAGAACCAGCGCGGAGTCCCCGTACCCTGGTAGTACCACATCCAGTGGTTGGCCTGATGCAGGTACATGTAGGGGTAAAGGCCGCCGTGAGTCAGGCACCAGTCTCCGATGCTACTGTCCCAGAGCCACAGCCAATCGTCCGCAGGCGCGACATATTCCCAGGTGTGCTGGGAATGGTAGATCCACGGATAGTGCAGATCATTGTAAAACCCGAACCAGTCACTCTTTTTCCAGCCGTTTCCGTGGTCCTCTGTGGGACCGAAAACCGGCGGCGGCGCCGCGATGAGAAGGCTGCTGCCAAACAGCAAGCCCGCGCATAAAGAAAAGCATTTATTCATTCTTTGTCCTGTTGTTATCAGAATGATTCTGGAGAGTTTGCCCGGTAAGGTCAACGAGTTTTCCGTCCTCAGGCACTTGGAAAGATTAGGGGGCCAACTTGATGGATGGGCGCTCTTTCAGCATGTTACCTGTAAAGTAATCTCAACTGCCTGCATTTATGAACTTTACCCAGCCAAATTTATCCGATCATCGTTTCCTCTTTCTGGTCGGGGATATTTACGAAGACCTTGAACTTTGGTATCCTCTTCTACGCCTGCAGGAAGCAGGGGCCGACACGCTCGTCGCCGGCCCGGAGAGCGACATCACCTATAGGGGCAAAAACGGTTACCCCTGCTCTTCGGAGGCAGCGTACCATGGCCTCTCGGCGGACAATTTCAGCGGCATAATCATTCCCGGCGGCTTCATGCCCGACAAGGTACGGCGCGATCCGGTCATCAAGGAACTTGTCCAACAATTCGCAAAACAGGAAAAACTGATCGCGGCGATCTGCCACGGGGGCTGGATTCCCATCTCCGCGGGCGTCTACACGGGCGTGCGCGTCACCGGTTCCCCCGGCATCCAGGACGACCTCGTCAACGCGGGAGCTGAGTTCCTCGACGAACCCGTTGTCGTGGATCGCCACTACGTTTCCAGTCGCCGGCCGTCGGATCTTCCCGATTTCATGAAAGGCATTTTTGAAGTGATAGGGGCCGCGTAATGAAAGCCCTGCTCCTTATTGATATTCAGAATGACTTCCTTCCCGGCGGCGCGCTTGCCGTCCCCGAGGGCGATGCCATTGTACCGGTCGTCAACCGCATCAGCGGAGACTATTCGGTCGTCGCCGCCACCCAGGACTGGCATCCGCCGGGGCATCTCAGTTTCGCTTCGAGCCATGAAGGGAAAAATCCCTTCGAGACGATTGACCTGGACGGGCTCGAACAGACCCTCTGGCCGGATCATTGCGTTTGGAACACGGAAGGGGCGGCCTTCGCGCGGGATCTTGATCTCGGACCGGTCAGGGCCATTTTCCGCAAAGGTATGGACCCGCGCGTGGACAGTTACTCCGGGTTTTTTGATAACGGCCAACGACATCGCACCGGGCTTGCCGAATGGCTGCGCGCGCATGATGTGCAGGAGCTGGATATCGCCGGTCTGGCAGGAGAAGTTTGCGTCACCTTCACTGCCCGCGATGCCGCCAGGCTCGGTTTTACAGTGACTTTGCTTGAAAACGCCGTCCGGGCCCTTGATGAGAAGGTTTTCGCGGATTGCCGGGAGAAATTGGTGAAGCAGGGCCTTCAATTTCAGCAAGCCTGAACCGCACATCCATCCGGAGCCTCTTGCGACCGCCGGAAGCCTTTTTGATCCATCCGGTATTTCTGTCGAGAAGGCAGGGGCCGGAGAGGCGATAGTTAGAGTGAAACTCAATAAAGGAATCCAAATTATGAAACGAACCATCACCATGCTCACCGCAATCTGCCTCCTCGCCCTGCCAGCCACGGCCGGCTACAACTATGGGAAGGAGAAAGCGGGAAAAGATATTGTCGAAACCGCCGTTGCCGCCGGTTCCTTCACCACCCTCGCCACCGCTCTGCAGGCCGCCGGGCTGGTTGAAACGCTGCAGGGAGAAGGACCCTTCACAGTCTTCGCGCCTACCGACGAAGCTTTCAAAAAGCTCCCGGACGGTACGGTGGAATCGCTGTTGAAACCGGAAAACCGCGACAAACTGACAGCTGTTCTTACCTACCATGTCGTTCCCGGCAAGGTGAAGGCAAAGGACGTTGTTGAGCTCGATTCCGCCACCACGGTGGAAGGCAGTAACGTGTCCATCAACGTGAAGGACGGAACGGTCTACGTCGACAAGGCTAAGGTAGTGAAAACCGACATCAGGGCTTCCAACGGAGTTATTCACGTGATCGACAGCGTGATGCTGCCGTAAATGAGAATTCGCTGAGATTTACGAATACAAGCCCCCTCGTTTGAGGGGGCTTTTTTTTGATTACCGTCGGTGTGTCCGGGTTAAAATTCCCGCAGAAGCGGAATCTGTTATCAGGAAATCAAGATGGGAAGGGCCTGCCGGCAGCGCGTCATGCATTTTGCCAGGCACCATCGTGCACGATGAAAGATCAACACAAGCGATCTTAATAACGGAGGAGCACGGCGACTCCTTCCTCGCCATCAGTGTTTCCGTTTGTCCCTGTAAAAACGCGACCGCCGTTGCACACCGTATGTTGGGCCAGATAATCATCTGCCTCATGGCTGCAATCCATTGCCTGATCGGATGTAACCGTCACAATTTGCCCCTCTTCCCCTGCTTTAACTTCCACAAACCGGGTAGGATTACGGGCGACGATACAGGCTTCCACTCGCCCTTCCTGTGCTGCCGGAATGGCCGCGGAGAAGGTGAACATGGTTTTTTCGGGCGGTGCGGAAGCGATACGCTCCCGCAGGTTTTCCCTTTCCTCATCCGCGGCCTCCATAAGTAGTTGTTTGGCGAGGCTTTCGATGAGAGCTGGGTCGTATTCCTGTGGATGCCCTTTGTTTTGTTGCACGTGGTGACGCGAGAGGTCCACATGGCTGCGGAAACTCCCCAAGCTGTTTTC
>JAAAOD010000032.1 GCA_009908535.1 Verrucomicrobiota bacterium | reverse complement strand
CCCATCCGGAGCTTGTTCGAAAGCGGCACGGAACGGCAACGGGGCGAAGGAACCCGGGCACGAGTGGCGGCGACGCTTCCTCCGGGAGATGCGCGTGGGCCACTACAGTTACCGCACCGAGCAGACCTATCGCCAGTGGATCGAGCGCTATCTGACCTTCATCCGACCGGCGGCCTTTTCGGAACTGTCCGACGCCACCATCAGCCGTTTCCTCGACCACCTTGCCGTGAAGCGGGAGGTGGCGGCGGGCACGCAGCGGCAGGCCCTGAACGCCATTGTCTTCTTTCACGGGCGTGTACTCGATATCGAAGTCGGCGAACTCGAACCCTACAAGAAGGCCAAAATCAGGAGCCGGCTTCCCGTGGTGCTCTCGCGGGAGGAAACCGGGTGCCTGTTCGAGCGGCTGGAGGGCGTCACCCGCCTGCAGGCGCGCCTTCAGTACGGATCCGGCCTGCGCCTGATGGAGCTGATGCGGCTTCGCGTCAAGGATCTCGACTTCGCCCGCGGCCAGCTCCTCGTCCGCGGGGGCAAAGGCGACAAGGACCGCGGCTGTCCGCTTCCCGAGGCCCTGGCCGGGGATATGCGCGCTCATCTGGAGGCCATCCGCAGGGTATTCGAAAAGGACCGGGCCGATGGCCTCAACGGGGTCTACCTGCCGCCCGCGCTGGACCGGAAATTCCCGAACGCCGGCAAGTCATGGTCCTGGTTCTGGCTCTGGCCCTCGCGGGAGCGCAGCCGCGATCCGCGCGCGGACCCCATCGAGCGCCGCCATCACATGGACGGCCGTCTCTACCAGCGGCACATCCGCGAGGCAGCGGAGGCGGCCGGTCTCTCCAAGCGCGTGACCACCCACACCCTGCGCCACAGCTTCGCCACCCATCTTCTCGAGCGCGGCGTGGACATCCGTTCCGTACAGGACCTCCTTGGACACACCCACCTGACAACCACGCAGGTCTATCTCCATGTCATGCACCGGCCCGGAATGGGCATCAAAAGCCCCCTCGATCTTTAGGGGGAGACCGCGGGACCGGGATCGGGGGAGACCGGGACCGGGACGGAGAGCCGCGAGCCGATTTTTTGGAGGAATGGCTTCCCTCCCGGTTGACGGAGGGTGTATAACCTTAGGTTTCGCCGTAAACAACCTGAACAAGGGAGACTTATGACCGATCCGAAAGACGAGACCACCGCCCCGGACAAGGGGGGGAACGGCAAGGAGGAGAGCTTCTGGAGACTGGATGTCCACCCCATCGTATTCCCCGTCGGGGCGCTGATCATTCTGCTCACGGTGGCGCTGACGCTGATCTTTCATGAGAACATGGGGGACATCTTTTCGACCCTGCAGTCGAACATCGCGACGCTGGGGGGCTGGTTCTTCGTGGCGGCGATGAACGCCATTCTGATCTTCGTGGTGTACCTGCTGATCAGCCGCTTCGGGGACATCCGGCTGGGCGGGCACGATGCCAAGCCGGAATTCTCCAATCTGGGCTGGATTTCGATGCTCTTCAGCGCCGGGATGGGGATCGGGCTGCTTTTCTACGGGGTCGCGGAACCGATGTTCCACTTCATGGCCTCCCCTCTCGCCGAGCCGGGCACGGTGGAGTCCGCGCGCGTGGCGATGGACATCACTTTCCTGCACTGGGGCCTGCATCCGTGGGCCATCTACTGTCTTGTCGGGCTCTCCCTCGCCTTTTTCGCCTTCAACAAGGGCCTTCCGCTCTCCATTCGTTCGGTTTTTTACCCTCTTTTCGGGGACAAGATCCACGGGACCCTCGGCAACGTGGTCGACATCCTCGCCACGGTGGCGACGCTGTTCGGGGTGGCGACGTCGCTTGGTCTCGGGGTGCAACAGGTCAACGCGGGCCTCGACCACCTGCTCGGGATCGGCCAGACCACGACCATCCAGGTCCTGCTCATCGCGGGGATCACCGCCATCGCGACGTGGTCGGTGGTGCGCGGCCTCGACGCCGGGATCAAATTCCTCTCGGAAGTGAACCTCTTCATCGCGGGCGGCCTCCTGCTCTTCGTCCTCATTCTCGGCCCGACCCTTTTCATCCTGAACGGATTCATCGAGAACGTGGGCTACTACCTCCAGCACCTGCCGCGGCTGGCGACGTGGAACGAAACCTATGAAAACACCTCCTGGCAGAACGGCTGGACCGTTTTCTACTGGGGCTGGTGGATCGCATGGTCGCCCTTCGTGGGCATGTTCATCGCGCGCGTCTCCTACGGCCGGACGGTGAAGGAATTCATTCTCGGCGTGCTGCTGCTGCCCACGGCGGTGACGTTTTTCTGGCTGACCACCTTCGGCAATACCGCGATCAATATCGAGATGTTCGGTTCCGGCGACATCGCCAAGGCCGTGCAGGAAAACATTCCCGTCTCGCTGTTCATCCTTCTGGAAAAATTCCCCTTGGCGGTCGTCACCTCGGTGCTGGCCATCCTGTCCATCATCATGTTCTTCGTCACCTCCTCGGACTCCGGTTCGATGGTCATCGACATCATCACGGCGGGGGGCGATCCCGATCCGCCCGTGCCGCAGCGCCTTTTCTGGGCCATCCTCGAGGGCGTGGTCGCGGCGGTGCTGCTGCTGGGGGGCGGTCTCGTCGCCTTGCAGACGGCGGCCATCGCGACCGGATTGCCCTTCGCCATCGTGCTGCTGTTCATGTGCGTGAGTTTGCGGCGCGGTTTCATGGACTACAAGGATTCGACCACCGGTTTCCGCCTGCCTCCGTACAAGCGCGGCCAGCGCCTGACCACGCCCCTCACCTACCCGACGCCGAGCACCTCCGGGGCCCGCGAACTCTGGCTGGGCGGCCGCGGCAAGCAACGCAAAGGCGGCGAGCAGAAGTCCCGCCCCAACAACTGAAACAAGGACCCGTCATGAAAGCATCGCGAACCCTTCTCTTTTGCCTTGGCCCCGCCTTCGCCGGTGCCGGTTCCCTCTTCCTCGCGGGCTGCGGCCAGCAGGAGGAAAGCGGAGAGAGCGCCGCCTCCGCGGAGGTCGAACCCGTTCGCCTCGCCTACGTGGAATGGTCGACGGAAATCGCCAGCACCCACCTGGTGAAGGCCTTTTTCCAGGAGGAACTGGGCATTCCCTGCCGGATCCTTCCCATGCAGCCGCGCGAAATGTGGGCGGCCGTGGCCGAGGGCACGGTGGACGGCATGGTTTCGGCATGGCTGCCGCTGACCCATGAGCAGTACTTCGCGGAATTCGGGGACGAGGTCGTCGATCTCGGCCCCAACCTCGAAGGCACACGGCTCGGGCTCGTTGTTCCGGAAGTCAAGGTCGGTCGCCAGACCGGGCCCACCGGGAAGCAGAACGACCCCCTTGTCGACGTGACCTCCATCCCCGAACTGGCCGATCACGCGAACCGCTTCAACCACGCCATTATCGGGATCGATCCGGGCGCGGGCATCATGCACCGCACGGAGGAAGCCCTCGAAACCTACGGCCTTGAAGACCGCTTCGAGCTGATCCAGGGCGACGAAAGCTCGATGGTGGAGGCCCTTCTCGCCGCCATCCGCCAGCAGCGCTGGGTCGTCGTCACCGGTTGGGAGCCGCACTGGCTTTTCGGAAGGTACAACCTCCGTTTCCTCGAGGATCCGGAAAACGTCTACGGCAAGGCGGAAGCCATCCACACCCTCGTGCGCAAAGGCCTGCAGGAAGACCGTCCGGAGGTGTACGCCGCCCTCGACGCTTTCTCATGGAACAAGCGACAGATGAACCAGCTCATGTCGTGGATCCAGCGCGACGAAGGCCGTTTCGCTTACCAGAACGCCATCAAATGGATGGAAATCCACAAGGACGAGGTCGCCGCGTGGGTTCCTTCCACGACCGCCCGCTAACCCGATTTATTTTCCGCTATGCACCAGACGCTGATTCAACGCTACGAGAACGGCTGCCTCATGCTCATGGAGCAAAAGGGGGAGGAATTTCATTTCCTCGGAACGGCCTTCATCATTCACGAACAGGGATACCTGTTAACGGCGGCCCACCTTCTTCAAGACGTGGAGAATCCGGTCGTCGTGAGCGCCGGCCAACCCGGGCAGTTTTCGCACCTCTCCAGAGAAACAGGCGCAAGCCTGCCCGTCCGACTGGCCCAGATTGACCGGGAGCACGATGTTGCCCTGCTGCAACTCGACATCGACGAGGAATTCGGATCGCCCTCCGACTTCATCGGCAATCCGGAGGAAATCGGGGAAGGCACCTTTACGCTCTCCATGGGAGTCCCTTTCGGCCATCTCCGTATCCATAATGTCATGGTCATGGATAGTATGATTTCCGCAAAGCTGTTGTCTGCCAACGATACGAAACTGCTGCTCTTCGATATCCCGGTTCACCCCGGAGATGCAGGGGGACCCCTGATCAACACCGAGGACGGACGGATTATCGGACTTGTTCAGGGCAGATTCAATCCGGTGCAGATCCTGCAGACGGAAGCGCCCGAAGACTACAATCTGCCCTCCCGCTTCTCCTACGCCGTTTCCATCGAGTACGCCAAGCCGCTCATGGAAGCGGAGGGACTGAGCTGAGTCCGCGCCCTCAAACAAGGATCAACACGAGGACGAGGCTCAGCGGCGAAAGCAGCGTGCTGACGGCGATGGTCCCGGCGGCAAGGTCCTCGTTGCCGCCCATTTCGACCGCCATGACATGCGAGGCCGCCGCCGTCGGGGCCGCCGCGAAAATGAGCAGGAGCCGCAATTCGATCTCTCCAAGGGAAAAGGGCATCGCCAGCAGGGCCACGAAAACAGGTACGGCGGCCACCTTTATCAGGGAAGTGACCACGATGGCCGTTTTGTTGCCCTGCAGGTTCAGCCGGCTGAGGGAGGAACCGATGCAGAGAAGGGCCCCGGGAATCGCGAGCTGACCGAGAGTTTCCAGGGTACGGTTCAACGGAACCGGCAAGGGCCCGGTCAGCGGATTGAGGAGAAGGCCAAGCAGCGCGGCGAGAATGAGCGGATTCTTCGCCATGCGGCCAAAGAGCAGCCTCGCGCCGATCCGGGCTCCGTCGGCATCACTGCGTTGCAGGAAATACACCGCGAGGATATTGTAGAGAAGCATCACGGGTCCGAGAACGATGAAGGCAAGGCTGAGCGCGCTTGCCTGCTCCGCCCTCGGAAGATCGGAAAAGCTGTAGGCGAGGATCGGAATGGCGATGTAGGCGAGATTGCCGCGAAAGGCCCCTTGCACGACCGTTCCGCTGTCGCGACGGGTCACGCCGAGAAAGCGGCAACCGGCCGCGGCCAGCAGCGCGGTCAGCAGGGTCGCCGCGGTGAAAACGCCCAGCAGGACGGGAAGGGATTCGCCGCTGAAGCGGGCGCTCGATAGTTTGGCGATGATCAGGGCCGGCAAGGCCACCCAGTAGACGACGCGGTTCAAGGCGGCGGAGAAAGCCCCGGAGAGGAAGCCGGACGCCGTCAGGGCCGCACCAAGCCCCAGAATCAGAAGAATCGGCAGAACCGTGTTCACTGCTTCCATGCCGCAAGGACAGGGAAGAGAAAACGAAAAGTCCAGTGCGGGAAGGTCCGACCATTCAACAGCACATGTCTACCGCTCACCCGCGCCTGCATTCCCTTTACCGGATTCGCGGAAACCTTTGCCGCTGGAGGAGTACCCTTTTTGCGAATCCCAACAAAGGAAATCCAATATGAAAAAACAAATTCTTACTCTTATCAGCTTCTTCGCCGCCGGCGCGCTGGTGTTCGGTCAGGACACCTCGTCGGCCTTTTCCGATGCGACCGACAACGGGGACGGATCCTTCACCAACTGGATCGGCACTTTCACGCCGGACGGCGGGCTGTCCACCACCGGCTTCATCGACCATGCCGAGCATGGCAGCCTGTATCTCGTTTCCAGCGGACAGGATGTCTGGCTCTACGACCAGAACGTCGATGCCCTCGGGGACGATTTCCACGGTTGGATCTACACCAACCGCGAGGTCTTTCCGTACTTTTATATTTTAAACAATGCCGAATCCTTCTGGCTCGCCTTTCTCCCGGGCATTGAGGGTCCGGAGGCGACGCCGCGCGTCTTCTTCAATCCCGCCGACGCCTCCACGGTTCTGCTCTCCGACCGCACGGTCAACGACATCGTCGAGACCGCGATCGCCGCGGGTAACTTCACGTCCCTCGCCACCGCGCTGACCACCGCCGACCTTGTCAGCACGCTGCAGGGCGAAGGTCCCTTCACGGTGTTCGCTCCCACCGATACCGCCTTCGGGAAGCTCGATTCCGCTACTCTCGACGATCTTCTGAACAATCCCGATTCCCTGCCGGCGCTGACGGACATTCTGCTGTACCACGTCGTTCCCGGCGAACTCTCCGCCGCCGATCTCGGCCTCGATGTGGACGACCTTTTCTCCGGCGAAGCCTCCACCAAGTACCTGACCACCGTCGGCGGTTCCGACCTCCGTCTCGACGTGACGCCCTTCGGCGTCATGATCAACGGCGAATCCATGGTGCAGACGGCCGACCTCGAAACCTCTAACGGCCTTATCCACGTGATCGACACCGTCCTCCTTCCGCCCGCCGACATTGTCGATACCGCCATCGGCGCCGGGCTGAGCAGCCTCGCCACGGCTCTTACCGAGGCTGAACTCGTGGAAACCCTCCGCGGCGACGGTCCCTTCACCGTGTTCGCACCGGTCAATTCCGCCTTCGAGGCCCTCGGGCAGGAAACCCTCGACGACCTGTTCATGGATGAAAATATCGCTACACTGCAGGACATCCTCCTCTTCCACGTCGTCAGCGGAGCCCGTGTCTACGAAAGCGAAGTTGCCCCCGGCATGGTCCAGATGGCCAACGGCGACATGGCCGAAATCACTGCCGATGAGGATGGCAATGTATTCATCGAGGGAGCACAAATCATCCAGACGGATATCAACACCTCCAACGGGGTGGTGCACCTGATCGACACCGTCATTACACCTCCGGCAGAATAACCCTTTCGAGGGTCGCTTTGCCCCCCTCCTCACGAACCCGCCCGCATGGGCGGGTTCTTTTTTTTGGGATAACCCTTCCTTTCAAGGCTCTCGGATTACAAAAGGCATTCCGGGCGGAACAATCGCTTCAAAATGGCGTAGATTGAAAGTCAGGACGACCTCCGCATTCATTTCCCGAGCGGCGATCAGGTGGTAGAAGTCATAGACGATCCCGCCCATCAATCCCGCTTCAGCCGCAAGTCGCTGCGCCTCTTCAACCTTTTTCCGAACCAGGGTCCGGCACTCCACATGCCGCAGAATCCCCTCCTCAAGGATGGCCCTCACCTCCAGCGGTGGGACGGCAAGTCCTTTGGGCAACTGGGTCATGGCCGAATGAAACTCCAGCACACTTTGGCTGTGCACAAGTCCGGTGTCCTCGCCGGTTATGCAGCGACGCAACGCTTTGTCCGCCCGATGGAAATGCGGATGCTGCCGAACGGAAGCCGCCACCAACACGCTCGTGTCGAAAAAACAGCGCACCGCCAATACTCCATCCTCAAAAGCCGCCGGCGCGGTCGTCGCGCTCTTCCCGACCACGACCCATCGCCTGCTCGAAATCCGCCATCTCTGCGTCCACTCCGGGGACATCCCGGAAAACGCGCCCCTCCGAACGGACCAGCCGGGCCGAGACCGCCCGCACCGGCTTCAACGTCAATCCGTCCGGCCCGATGTTCGCCTCCAGGCGGTCCCCCGCCCGCAAATGAAGGCGGCGGCGGACTTCCTTCGGCAAAACCACCCGCCCGGCCCGGTCCATCGGAATCGTCTTCATGGTATTTCCTATGGCGTATGGTATTTTGATTGTCAAGCTCCCGGTCGGCAACCGTTCCTCAGCCGCCGAAGTCGAGGGTGTTGCGCTTGTACCCGTCGGGGACGCGGAAGGTCCGGCTTGCGATGTCCCGGGATTCAACGCCCTTCAGGACCGTCTCGTTGAGCAGGTTTTCCTGTTCGCCGAAGGCGCGCGTGAGGACCGGAAAGCCGTCCAGCTCGCCGATCTGGCGAAGAAGGTTCTGCGCGCCTCCGCCCGCATCGATGAAATTGCCCGCCGGGCCGCGGGAGAGAGCCTTCATCATTCCATCCATGAAGCCCGAGAAATCCTTGAAAGCGGCCGCGACCTCCTCGCTTCCCTCCAGTTTTTCCCAGGGAACCGTCCAGAATTCGCCTTTCTTTTCTCCATCCACAAAAACCTCGGCAAGCATCGCCCGGTAACCGCCGATCGTCTTCGCCTCACCGGCGTTGCGGATGCTGGTTTCCCGGTCCGCCGTCTCCTCCGCGTCGGCGAGGTGCGGCATCCGCTCCTTCATCATGCGTTCCATCATGCCGCGCTGGGCCGCGGGGACCTTCTCGAGCGCCTGTTGGTATTGCTCCATGGCCTCATCGAGGCGCTGGTTCATGCGTTCGATCATGGCCTGGTCGATGACCGTAAAGCGCTTCTTGCCGTGATCCACCACCTTCATGGAATGGGAGGCCCGGTCATAGATCATGGAGTGCCCGGTCGGGTCCTCGACGGCGAACTGATCGCCCTGCACATACATCCGGATCGTCTCCGGCTCTCCTTCCGCGGACCCCTCCGTCTTTTCCATCTCATAGACCCAACCGGCATTCAGGACGGCCGGCAGGAGCATTCCGGCGAAGAGGCAGAGGCAGCGATTTGTTTTCTTTTTCGTGTTCATGCCCGGAGTCCAACATAACCACCGCGCCGCCGCCCATAAAAATCCAACCCTCCTTCAGCCCCGGATTTTCCTTGCCCCGCCAGGGTCGAAAGAAAAAACTCCCGAAAGAAGATTCATAATTATGAAGCAAACCCTTGCCTTCTGCGCCCTTCTTCTTGGCGGCCCGCTGCTGCGCGCGGATCTGCCGGAAAGTTATGTTCAATTCGAGCAGTGGTGTCAGGGGATGGTGGCCCCGCTGGTCGATCTGATGGAGCGGGGAAAGGCGAGCCTGCCAATCAGCGGGCCTCCGAGCGATCACGGCGAGATGGCGGACCGGCTGGAGGCCTACAGCCGTCCAAGCCTGCTGGCGGCTTTCTGGCTGCAGATGGAAGCGGTCCCGGAGGAAAAGGACCGCCACGGCGTCGAACGGGAAAAGGTGGCGGAATGGTTTCGTCAGGGCCTGATCCTCGGTACGGACCCGGAGCATGAGCAATACTGGGGCCACCTGACGAACTACCATCAGCACGGCGTGGAGATGGCCCTTCTCGCCATCGCGCTCGATGTTGCCCGGGAGCATTTGTGGGACCCTCTGCGCGAGGAGGAAAAGGATCAGGTGGCGGACTGGCTCGGGCAGATGCGGGGCAATCCGCGCTACTGGAACAACCACATGTTCTTCAGCATCCTGACTCTGGAGTTTCTGCGGGAATACGGCTACGGCGAGCGGGGGGACAAAGCGACAGTCGACTATTATTTCAAGCAGCTCGAGAAAATGCACCACGGCGGCGGTTGGTTCCTCGACGGCACCAATGAAAGCTTCGACCATTACAACGCCTTCGCCTTTCACACCTACGGCTTATGGTGGGCATGGCGCTTCGGGGAGAACGACCCGGAACGCGCGGAACGGTGGCGTTCGTGGTCGCGCGAATTCATCCGGGATTACCAGCTGCTTTTCTCCGAGGAAGGGGGTCACCTTCCCTTCGGTCGCTCCATCACGTACCGCTTCAACAGCCTGAGCATCTTCGGCCTCGCCACCCTGAACGAACTCGACGTCCTTCCCTTGGGCCACAAGCGCCGTACCTGCCGCAAGAACCTGGAGTTCTTCCTCGACAAACCCATTGAGCAGGAACAGGGAGCGCTTTCCCTTGGATGGGTGGACGAATTCCACGGCATCATCGAACCCTACAGCTGCGCCGGATCCCCCTACTGGGCCGCGAAGGGCTTGTTCATGACGCTGCTGCCTCCGGAACATCCCTTCTGGACCGTGGAAGAGGAAAAGCTGCCCGCCGAAAAAGGTGACTTCGTCCGCGTCGTCGAGGCGCCGGCCTTTGTCATCCGTGGCATCGACGGCACGGTGGAATTGATCAATGCCGGTAACCGGTGTTCCCGCAGTGCCGCCCGGCGGTACGGAGCCTGGAAATGGGGAAAAATTTCCTACCGCTCTGGAATCGGATTTCTCACCACTCCGGACAACGACCGCTATCCGCTTGATTCGGCCCTGACCGCGGAGCGTCCGGGCGGAGAGAAACGCTACGGCCGGCACCCCACCATTCCCATCGCCATCGGCCGCGACCACCTCGCGGCCAGCTACGCTTTCGGTAACCGTAATGACTATTTCAATACGGCTTTGGAGACCCATGTCTGGTGGAAAGAAGGCTGGCTGCTGGTGATCCACCATGTGGAGACCTATCAGCCGACCGTACTCAAGCAGGGCGGCTTCGCCCTTGGTTCGGAGCGGCCGGAATTCCGCACCGAAACCAGAGGCCGTCGGTACGCCTTCATCAGCAACGGCCGGCAGGCCACTGCCCTCCAGGCACTCGCCGGCTACGACACCCTTGCCTTTGACCGCCGTCTTGACGACACCTCCCCGCGTCGCCACCTCAATCATCCCTACCACCTCCTCGCCTACCTCGCCACCGGTGAACGCGAAGGGGAGACCTTCCTCGCCCACTTGTACTGGTCAGGGGAAGCAGAGGAAAACGGCGCCCCGTGGGAGGCCGAATCCCTCAGGAAAGGCCACTGGCAGCTGGTCCATCCCGTTCTCGGGAAATGGGACCTCCGGCACGCGGCTCTGCCGGTGATCGAGTAGGCACCGTGGCACTCCCACAGGGATTCGAACCCCGATTTCTGCCTCCGGAGGGCAGCGTGTTATCCATTACACTATGGGAGCCGACACGGGCATCAGCGGTCCCGTAAAAAGGCAAAACGTGGGGGGGGTC
>JAAAOD010000175.1 GCA_009908535.1 Verrucomicrobiota bacterium | reverse complement strand
AGATCATCTCGATCATATCCTTGGCCGTCTGCGCGAAAAAGGCCTTTTCCGGGCGCGTGATGGTGGGGGCGCTTTCCGCGCGGAAGATCTCGTCGATACGGTTTGCCACCGGCTCGAGCAGGTCCGGCCCCGCGACACGCACACTGAACTGGGTGACGGTCCCGAGGCCGAGGCGGCTGGCCTGCTGCAGGAAGGGAAGGTGCACGTAGGCGACGTTTTCATCCTGCGGATGGGGCGAGCTGACAATGCCGGTGACGAGGACGCGCACGCCCACGGCTTCGAAGGTATCGCCGGGTTCGAGGCCGCGCCGGGCCGCGAAATGCTGCCCGACAAGGGCCCCGTCGGAGCGGCGCAGCCACTCTTCGTAGGAACCTGCGGTGATGGCAAGGTCGGGGTTGTATCCGCGAAGGTCGTCTCCCGGCACCCCGCGGAAGGCGATGACATCGAGGCTGGCCCCGCAGTTGTTGACGGCCACCTGCACGGGAATGGCCTCGACGACGCCGTCGATCCTGCGGATCTGGCTGATGTAATGTTCCGGCAGGCGCGAGGTGGAGGGACAGAAGCGGTTTTCCCGATACACGACGAGGGTGGTGTCCTCGGCACTGCTTTGCGTCGCTTCGCGCAGGGCGGCCTGCAACGTTTCGATGCTGCTGAAGAGGAACATGCCGACCGCGACGCCGAGGATGGTGAGGAGGCTGCGCGTGCGATGGCGCAGGGCCTGCTTGGCGGCGAGGGAAAAGAGATTCAACAAGGACTTCATGCGGAAACTCCTTCCAGTTGCCCGGCCTCGAGGAGCCGGCCTTTTTCGAGATGGAGGCAGCGGTCGGCCTCACCCGCCGCCTTCGGATCATGCGTGACCATGACAATGGTTTTGCCGTGCTCGCGGCTGAGGCGGTGCAGCAGATCGAGGATCTGCCGGGCGGCGGTGCTGTCGAGATCGCCGGTGGGTTCGTCGGCTACGAGCAGCTCCGGATCGGTGACAATGGCCCGGGCAATGGCGACGCGCTGCTCCTGGCCGCCGGAGAGTTCCGTCGGGAAATGGCTGGCGCGGTCGGAGAGCCCGACAAGGTCGAGGGCGGTCCCTACCCGTCGCCGTCGATCGGCTTTGTCGAGTTCCTTGTCGAGGAGAAGCGGAAGCTCGACGTTTTCAAAAGCGCTCAGGATGGGAACGAGATGGTAAAGCTGGAAAATGTACCCGCAGTGCCGGCCGCGCCAGCTCGTCAACTGCCCTCTATCCATCCCGGCGAGGTTGTGTCCGCCAACCCACAGCTCGCCGGCCGTCGGAAGATCGATCCCGGCGATACAGTTCAGAAGGGTGGTTTTTCCGGATCCGGACGGACCCATGAGGGCGAGGAACTCGCCGGCGGCCACGTCGAGATCGAGATTCTCCAGCGGCGTCACGGTATTGGCCCCTTTGCGGTAGCTTTTCCTCAGGCCGCGGCAGCGGATAAAGGGAGTGTTTTTTTTCGTCATATCGATAAATAAGGTTACATTTTAAATACAATCAGGCGCGAGCCGAGGGGGTGGGTCAGTCATATTGGATGCGGGTTCCGTTTTTCAGGGAGGCGGGTGGGTTGAGGATGACGCGGTCGCCGGGGCGGAGGCCTTCGCGGACGGCCATGTAGCCATCCGCGGTTTCCCGGCCGAGGCGGAGCTGCCGTTGTTCCGCACGCCGGCCGGTGGCGTCGACCACCCAGACGCGGGCGGAGGCATCGCCGCTCCTCTCGGCAAGGGCCTTTTCCGAGGAGGCGCCCGAGCGGGGGGCATTGGGCTCCCGGACGGCACCGGTCGTTCGCCCTTTCGCGCTTGTCGTGAGGAAATGGGCACGGCAGAGGATTTCCGGGCGAAGCGACGCCGGCGGATCGGCAAGGGCGACTTTCACCTGGAGGGTGTTGCGCTGCAGGTCGGCCTCGCCGACAATGCGCTGCACGTGGCCTTTCATCTCCTCGCCGGGAAGAAACTCGCTTTCGAGCCGCACCGCCTGACCGACGAACAGCTGTCCCGCCTCCGCGAGGGGAACATCGATCCGCGCCTGCAGGCTGGAGGGATCGAAGAGCCATGCCACTGTGGAAGAGTCCGGATTCTCCGAGGCCATCATGCGTTTTTGGCCGGGGCTCACGAACAGGCGTTGCACGATGCCGCTCATCGGGGCGCGGATGGTCATGCGCTCGAATTGTAGTTTCGCTTTCGCTACACTTGCCCGAGCCGAAGCCACGTTGGCTTCGCGGAGCCGGATACCGTTCTCCTGTTCGCGCACCTCCAGTTCGCGTTCGCGCAGACGGGCCTGCAGGAGGGCGACGCGTTCCTCCTCGGTCTCAAGGCGCAGGCGCGCCTGGACAACGTCCCGCTCCGCCACCGTACCCGCGCTGACATCCTTGAAACGGTCGAAAAGGTCGGCTGCTTCCTCCCGCAGTGCCCGCGCTACGGCGAGTTCCCGTTCCATGGTCTCGACCGCCGCACGGGCTCGCTCCGCCTTTGTCCGCGCGGCGGCGAGCTCGGCCTCGGCGGAGGCGAGCGCGGCCCCGGCTCGGTCGAGGGCAAGACGGGCGTCTTCGGTGATCATTGTGGCGATGCGGTCCCCCGTTTCCACGTTCTGCCCTTCGAGAACATGCACTTCGGCAATAACGCCGTCGGCAAGCGCCGGGACCCGGTGAATGTACGGATCGGCCTCGAACCAGCCGGAGGCCTGGAAAAGAGCTTCCGCTTCGTAGGGATCGACGCCCTGGTTATTCCCGCTTTGGTCGGCAGGGGCCGCCCCGTTTTCCATTGCACGTTGCGTGACGACGGACTCCACCCGAACCGTTTTCGCGGGCAGGACACGGTCGCCGTAAACAGTCAGGAGCAGGAAGAGAGCGGCCAATGCGACCACCCATGGCAGGCCTTTGTAGAGGAGCGTTTTCTTTCTTGTTGTTGGCTGAGGGCTATCTTCGGGAGCCGTCGGCCCGGCCCGGGAAAGGGCTTTGAGAGGATCGTTCATGGGATTCCATGGATGAGGTTAACCTCGATGTCTCCCGAAAGAGAGGGGGAGGTTCGAATCGTCCGGCAGGGTCGAGGCGGAAGAATGCCGCTTCCCTGATGTCCATGGAATCTATCAGAGGCGCCAGACGGCGAGGGCAGGGCGCTCGGGAGCTTTCTCCCTGGTCACTGCTGGCGGCTTTCGGAATTGAATGCGCTTCTCCGGACCGGTGAACAGGAAGGCGACGGTAATTACTTTTTCCGGAGGCGGTGCCGCCTGAACGGAGTGATGGGCCGAAAGAGCCGTCGGGGGAAGATGTCGCCTCTCCGCCGGAGCGTCCCTACAGCAAAGGCAGATCCCGCAACCGTACGAACAAGGGAAGACGAAGGCTGACTCATCAGAATCTATGCTTCCGGGCACCTCTGCAATCTCCCCGGCATAATCCGTGCCACCGGGTACCCCCGCACAGGCGCACTCCTGCCCGAAGGCCGGGGTGGCGAAGATGAAAAGGAAGGCTGCCAAGATAAGGCGCACAACGAAACCCATCATGCTGAAGCTTCCCTTTGTCAACTTCCGGTCTTGGTTTCCAACCAAAGATGTAAATCAATGCTCTTCCCGCGCGATTTCGGGAGTCATGCTTGCGGATTCACTATAAAGTTCCCTAAGTGAGCCGACTATGGTTCAGAAATGTCCTCTTCTTTGTTTGCTGTTTGGATTTGCGGGAGCGTTACCCGCCGAGGTCAATGAGAAGACCCTCCGCTACCAGTTGGACGGGGAGACTTTCGAAGGGACCCTCGTCTGGAGCGGCGAGGAAACGGCCAAACCCGGAATTTTGATGATTCCGAACTGGATGGGACCGACGGAAGCCTCCGTGGAGAAAGCCAAGCGGATCGCGGGCGACAAGTACGTCGTTTTCATGGCCGATATGTACGGTGTCGAAGTTCGGCCCGAAAACGCGACGGAAGCCTCCGCGGCGGCCGGCAAGGTTCGCGGCGACCGGGAAATGATGCGAGCCCGCGCGGACGCGGCGCTGGACGTGCTGCGGGAACAGGACCATGCGCCCGTACGCGGGGAGGATGTCGCGGCGATCGGCTTCTGTTTCGGTGGCGGGACGGTGTTGGAACTGGCGCGCTCCGGGGCCGACGTCGACGCGGTCGTCTCCTTTCATGGCGATCTCCTGTCGCCGACCCTCGCGGAGGACGCCGACCGAACTACGGCCTCCGTCCTCGTCCTGCACGGTGCCGACGACCCTTACGTCCCGCAGGAGCACGTGCAGGAATTCATTAATGTCATGCGGGCAACGGAAGTGGACTGGCAACTGATCCAATACGGCAACACCGTGCATTCTTTCACGGATCCGAATGCCGATGCCAAAGGCAAAGCCGACTACCATCCCGCTTCGGCCGGACGGGCTTTCGCCGCCGCCGAAGAACTTTTCAACTCCCTCTGGTAGCCTCTCATGTCGTGTCGCGTACTCCTCGTTGAGGACAACAAAGTCAACCAGAAGGTCGTCACCCTCATGCTCCAGAAACTGGGCGTGGAGGCCGTCATCGCCGAGCGGGGGGAAACCGCTCTGGAAATGGCGAAGGAGGGGAACTTCAACCTCATATTAATGGACCTGCACATGCCCGGCATGCATGGGCTTGATTGTGCCGAGCGGATCCGTGGCATGCTCGGGGACAAGGCCCCACCGATCGTTGCCATCACCGCTGACATTTACAACGGACATGAGGACGCCCCCATCCACAAGCGACTGAACGGCGTCCTCACCAAGCCGGTCAACTCCGACGATCTGCGCCACTGCCTGCGCGAGCACTCCGGTTGCGAAATCGGATGAGATTCATCATCGACCGACCCGTAGCATCGACCGGTTAGGTCGATAATGACCGCACCGCCTCGACGGCGGAAACGTCGCGGCGGGACATCAGGAAATTCCCTTTTCCAGAAAACGGGCCAGCACCTTCTCGACGACGGCGCCCTGGGTGCGCCGGCGGAGGTCAAGATCCTGCCCGCTGGGCGTCTCCGTGGTCATGACGACGGAGGCTTTATGGTGGTGAAAGAGCCGCAGGGCCTCCGGCAAATCCGCCCGGTTCGGATCCGCCACCGAAGGGGGAGGGTGGACGCGGCCCTCGCGCGCCGGCATCTCGTCGATCTCCGTACGCGGATCAATGGGCATGACAGCCGCGGCGGCTTCAAGGGCGAGGGCAGGGAAGTCGGTTCCCACCTCCTCGCGTTGGTGGGCGAAAAGATAAAATCCCTCCCCGTCGTAATCCTCGTGCAGGCAGAGGGTGAGGTCGAAGACCTGGTCGCCCATGGCGGCTAAGTGGGCCCGGATTTCATGGGAACGCGGCTCCGGCCCGTAATCCCGGTTGAGATCCAGCCCTTCCGGAGTTTCCCGGG
Source organism: Verrucomicrobiota bacterium (assembly GCA_009908535.1). Taxonomy (GTDB): domain Bacteria; phylum Verrucomicrobiota; class Verrucomicrobiia; order Opitutales; family Oceanipulchritudinaceae; genus Oceanipulchritudo. The sequence continues at coordinate 5,516 of JAAAOD010000175.1, read as the reverse complement.
TCCCGATGGCGAGAGCGCGCGGATTGAGAAGGGGGAAAATAGTGTAGGCGGCCCCGCGGGGAAAAGCATCGCGCCGGAGCAGGTCCAGCAGCGCCATCGGACCCGCCGGTTCGTCGCCATGAATGCCGCTGGACAGGTAAAGGCGGGGACCCTTGCTCTCCGGCTCGCGTTTAAGCAGGGGAAGTTCCCATTCCCCGGCTTGGCCGTACACCGTCAAGGTGAACCCGGCCCGCCGGGCGGCGTCCCGCAGGCGTTCAAAGTAGGCATCAATATTCATACAGTATCGGTATCGGGATCGAAAACGGCATCGAAATCCAATAGTCTCTCTCCGGCAAGGGGGCTTTCGGGGGAATCGGACAAGAAACTTGATCCTGGCGACGGCGGGTTCACATTCGGCGCTTATGTCCACGGTTCGCGTTCGCTTCGCCCCCAGTCCAACGGGGTCCTTTCATATCGGCAGTGCCCGCACGGCGCTGTTCAACTGGCTCTACGCCCGGCATTGCGATGGTACCTTTATCCTCCGGGTGGAGGACACCGACACGGAGCGGAATACGGAGGAAGCTCTGCGCAACCTTCTCGAGGGAATGCGCTGGCTTGGCCTTGACTGGGACGAGGGCCCGGACGCCGGCGGGGACCATGGGCCGTACTTTCAAAGTCAGCGTGGGGAAATCTACCGGGAACATCTCGAGCAGTTGAAGAAGGCCGGCCGGACCTACGAAGCAGAGGGGGCTCTTTATTTCCGTCTGGAAGGCGAACGCTACCGCGAATACGACGACTACCTTGGACGGGAGGTGGAAAAGGTGAAGGCCGCCCCGGTGCGCATCGACGACGCCATCCGCGGCGGCGTCGAGCGCGCGGAAAGCCGGGACTTTGTCCTCCTGCGTTCCGACGGCAGCCCGACCTTCCATTTCACCAACGTAGTCGATGACCTGACCATGGGCATCACGCACGTTATCCGGGGCGAGGACCACCTCAGCAACACGAGCAAGCATGGCGAGCTCTTCAAGGCCTTCGGGGCGGAACCTCCGCGGTACGCCCACTTGCCTCTGATCCTGAAAGATCCCAAGATGGGGAAGGGGAAAATGAGCAAGCGCGACCGCGGTTCGCTCATCGAAGAATACCGGGAGCGCCACTTCCTGCCCGCCGCCGTCCGCAACGCCATTGCCCTCCTCGGGTGGAATCCCGGCGGGGACCGGGAGGTCATGGAGATCGGCGAAATCATCGAGGCCTTCGACATCAAGGACATCCAGAAGGGCGCCGCCCGCTTCGACGAAGCGAAGATGCACCACATCAACTTCCAGTACCTCAAAGCCCTCCCGGTCGAGACCTACGCATGGTTCGCCCGCCCGGTCCTCACGGAAAAGGGACTTGTCGAGGAAACGCTGGACGAGGATTACCTCCAGCGCTGTCTCGGGCTCTGCCAGGAAAAGATCACCTCGCTGGAGGAGCTGCCCGCCTACAGCAGCTACTTTTTCACCGACAGCTACGGGGAGGACGAAAAGGCCCGCAAAAAAGTGGAGAAAAAGGGCAATGCCGCGGAGCTGGCAAACGATGTTCTGCACGCCCTGCGCACCGTGACCGGCGACCAGTGGGGAGCGGAGGGCATCGAGAAGGCCTTTGCCGGACTGGCGGCCGCCCACGGCGAGGAAAAACCCTTTCGCTGGTGGCCCGTGACCCGCTTCGCGGTGACCGGTCTCTCAGCCGGTCCGGATTTTCTTCCCCTGCTCGCCTGCCTCGGTCGCGAGACCGTTCTGCGGAGGCTCGAACGCTACGTTGAGCGGGCGGGAAAGACCACTTGACCTTGCCTTACGGGGGCTGCTCAATGCCGGCCCATATGGCAACTCAAGACGCTGAGCGCGCGCTCCCTTCGATGGAGGCACTGGTGACTCTTTGCAAGCGGCGCGGATTCATTTTCCAATCCAGCGAAATTTACGGCGGCTATGCCGGGTTTTTTGACTACGGCCCGCTGGGTACCGAGCTGAAAAGAAACCTTAAGGATGCATGGTGGAAGGCGATGGTTCATGAGCGCGAGGACATCGTCGGACTCGATTCCTCCATCATCATGCATCCGGAGATCTGGAAAGCCAGCGGCCATGTCGACGGCTTCAGCGATCCCATGGTGGATTGCCGTGAATCGAAGCGCCGTTTCCGCGCCGACCAGCTCTTCTATGCCGTGGTCACAGTCGAGGGGCAGTCAATCGGCTACCTCTGCCTTGAGGAATCGGGTGACATGCAGGCCGAGGCCGACAAGCAGGCACAGGAAATGAAGCGCAAGCAGGGGGTGCAGGGAACCCTCGATCCCGTCGTGCTGCGTGAATACACGGAGGCGGACCCCGGGGAGCAGGCGCTCATTCCCAGTCCGGCGACCGGGACGCCCGGGAGCCTCACGCCGCCCCGGCAGTTCAACCTCATGTTCGAGACCAAGGTCGGCCCGCTGGCCGACGCCTCCGCTACCGCCTACCTCCGCCCGGAAACCGCGCAGGGCATTTTCCAGAACTTCAAGAACGTCGTCGATACCGGACGCGTGAAGATCCCCTTCGGCATCGCGCAGATCGGGAAAGCCTTCCGCAACGAGATCACCCCGCGCAATTTCATCTTCCGCTCGCGCGAATTCGAGCAGCTGGAAATCGAATACTTCATCGATCCGGACGAGGCGACATGGCCGCGGGTCTACCGGGAATGGATCGATACCTGTAAGGACTGGCTCACTCGCATCGGCATCCCGGAGGACATGATCGGGGAGGACGTCCATCCTCCGGAAAAGCTTTCCCACTACTCAAAGGGGACGACCGACCTGACTTTCACTTTTCCCTTCGGTACGCAGGAACTCTGGGGTATCGCCTGCCGCGGGGATTTCGACCTCAGCCAGCACCAGCATCACAGCGGCAAGTCCATGGAGTTCTTCGATGAGGCACGGAAGGAAAAGTACATTCCCCACGTCGTCGAGCCCTCCCTCGGCGTCGACCGGACGTTGCTCGCCGTCCTCACCGCCGCCTACTGCGAGGACGAGATCCCGAACGACAAGGGGAAGCCCGAAAAGCGTACCCTCCTCAAATTCCATCCGCGCATCGCTCCCTTCAAGGCCGCCGTCTTTCCGCTTCTCAAAAACAAGCCGGAGCTGGTCGAGTGCGCGCGGGATGTCTACCACCGCCTCCAGAAACGCTGGAATGTGGCCTGGGACGCCTCCGGCGCCATCGGGCGGCGCTACCGTCGGCAAGACGAGGTCGGCACGCCCTTCGGCCTCACCGTCGATTTCGACACGGTCGAAAAAGACCAGTGCGTGACCATCCGCGACCGCGATACCACTCAACAGCAGCGCGTGCCACTCGCCGAGGTCGAGGCCTTCCTCGCCGAAAAGATCGACGGCTGAGGAGGTTTTTTTTCGATCTTGGGCGCTTCACCTGTTATCCGTTTCATTATGAAAGTTGTGAAGTGGGTCATCCTCGTCATTGCCGTCCTCCTCGGCCTCTTTATCGCCGTTACCTTCTTTCTGCCAAAAGAGTACGAAATGAGCCGTTCCATCGCCATTGAGGCCCGCCCCGGCACCGTCTACAATCAGGTTGCCGACTTGCAGGCATGGCAGGAATGGAATCCCTGGAACCGCATGGATCCCTCCATGGAAATTGATTTCGGAGAAAAGACCGTCGGCGTCGGCGCTTCCTATAGCTGGCAGGGGGAAACCGCCGGTTCCGGACGAATGGAAATCGTCGAAGCCCATCCGCCCCTCCTCGTCGAATACCATCTCGAATTCGGAGGCTACGAGGACACGCCGAGCAGCAGCAGAATCCTCATCACCCCGGATCCCCAAGGCGGGCCCACCGAGGTGACCTGGACCTTTGAAGGCAGCGTCGGGGACCAGTTCTTCGCCCGCTGGATGTCCGTCATGGTCGATTCCCTCGTCGGCAAAAGTTACGAGGAAGGTCTCCAGGCCCTCAAAGAGCGCGCCGAGAAATTGGATGCGCAACCGTAAGGGGGCAGACCTTGGATTTTGGCATATGCCAAAATCCAAGGCCTGACCCCGTTCCCGTTCCTACGGCGACGCCGTACGGACCGGGCGGAAGCCGATGGTGCTGTTGGCGTCCCCGGGGCCGTTCAGATGCCGATAGGCAGAGCGGCAGGCCTTTGCGAGGGTGTTCCAGCTGCCACCCCGGAGGACCCTGTAGATGCCCGAAGCAGGCCCTTTCGGATCCACGCGGGGGGAACTGCTGTAGTAATCCGATGAGTACCAGTCCGCACACCACTCCCAGAGGTTGCCTGTCATGTCGTGGAGCCCATAACCGGTCGCCGGATAGCTCGCCACCGCTACCGTTCCGTCTTCGTTCCCGTCACAATTGGCAAGGGTGCTGTCAAAAGAGTTTCCGAACGGATACCGCTCCCCGTCAACGCCTCCCCGCGCCGCCTTCTCCCACTCCGCTTCCGTCGGCAAGCGGTAGCCAGAGGCATTCAAATCAAACGCCCAATCCGTCAGATCGACCGCCTGCGTCAACCCGCCTTCCCAACGCGTTCGGAAATGACAATACGCCATCGCCCCATACCACGACACGTCCACCACCGGATGGTTTTCCTTCCCGCTTTCCACGATGAGCGCATTACCGTCCCATGAGATCTGCGAGTCATTGTCGGCCAACTGCACCAATTCCCGTTCATCCCCTTCCACGTTCCGAACCGTGCTGCTGTCGGCGGTCACCAACCCTTGAGCGATGGCCCAGTTCAGGACCTCCACCATCTGGGCGTTGGTCACCTCGGTCTGCTGGATGTGGAATGCCGAGACCTCCACCTCGTGTACGGGCAATTCATCCCTTTGCCCTTCATGGAAGCTATCGCCCATCAAGAAGCTCCCTGCCGGAATAAGAGAAAAATCCGCCGGGCTGGGACCGTCGTCCCCGGCATTGATCTCGTCCTCCGCAATTTCTCCACCATCAGCAAGGCGATGAAACCAGCGGTCCCCCGGCTGACCGCCGCGGTAATACCAATACCAACCCGCGTTCATCCCGAATTTGTAGATCCATGGATACGCCGCATCCGACACCCAAAGCCAGCTTCCCATGCTCACATCATAGAAAAAAACACTGCTGGTGTCCTCCCCAAGAGCATACTGATAGCCGTGTTCCGCATGGGTAATCCAGCCTTCGTCCGTCTCCGCAAAGTAACCGAACCAAGACAAAAAGCTCCAGCCGTTGCCAGCGTCTTCGGCATCACGCCATAGGGAGCCATCAAGGGAGCCATCAGTAGGCTCAGCACGAAAGGCATCTCGGTGGGAGGATGCCTCGACCGGATGCTCAACAACCCTCTCCCGCTTTGTTGCCGGTACCTGTCCTTCGGAAAGAACGGGAATTACAAGTTGCACCGGCAAAGCCAAGAGGATGGAGAAGAATGTCCACTGCCTTGCCATGGCGGAACGCCATAACATGAACACCGGCGATCTGGAAAGTAGAAAATTTGTAAAGAACGAGGGGTCAGACCTTGGATTTTGGCATATGCCAAAATCCAAGGTCTGACCCCTTACGCATGTTTCC